>CAZQKF010000466.1:0-2506 GCA_964593645.1 uncultured Desulfobulbus sp. | reverse complement strand
CTGTCATCATCAACAAAGGCAACCGGTATAACCTCCTGCTTGTGGAGGATATCTCTGAGCAGCAGCTCACCTGCCTGCCCGGCACCGATAATCAAAACCTTCCGGCCCGCCCGGGCCACAAAATGAATGCGATGATCCTTGTACCAGCGATAGACCATCCGGGGAATAGAGAGACCGAGACCAAGAAGAATCGGATACAAGATAAAAACGGAACGGGGTGTCCCCACCAGGTGCGTACTAAAGGCGATAATAACGGCAAGCAGCAGGGCCCCGACAAAAACAGCTTTCAGGATACGTACCAAATCCGGAACCGAGGCAAACCGCCACATCCCGCGGTACAGCCCAAAAACCCAGAACACCGCACCCTGAACAGGAACAGCAATACCAATAAGAAGCAAAAGGGAAGAAAAATAGGCATGCGGAATACCTTCCAGATTAAAGCGCAGCAGATACGCACCGCTCAAGCTGACCGGTATCCAGATCAAATCATGAACAAAGGCCGCCCAGCGGTTAAAAAAGATATATTTAAAAAATCGTCGTGCCATTACCCGTATAACATTTAATCAATGTTTTCCGGCAGGAAGCCGAAGCATATCCACTCTCTTCTTAAAAAATGTGGTTTGAGCAGATACTACTTTTTCCGTACCAAATAAGCAAACGATAGCCAGAGCATGTCACGGTAAATTGATGCTGCATGCCAAATTCGTAAAATTACCTGATTCCTGAATATCATCTAACGCCTGTGGGAGCCCCCGCCCAGGGGGGCCGGGCTCCTAGAAATCTGATCCACTTGGTAATCAGGTATCCGTCGTTCCTGCACCCACCTTTACGGCAAACACAACTAGAGGTAAAACAGCAGCAGTCGCACACATGGGAGAAAAATACGGCAAATGCGCCGACAATACAGCCCAGGGCAGCAGCCAGAAAAAATTAATCAGCAACACCCCCACCGTCACTTTGGTATGTGAATTATAACTTCGAGATAAAATCTGATATGCATGGCTCCTATGAGCCTGCCAGAAACGTTCTCCTCGCAGTATCCGCCGAACAAGCGTCACCGTGGCATCTACGGCAAAGACCGCCAGCAGAATCAACCATGTCCAGAGGTTGATTCCGCCCTGTCCGGAGGTCAACAGAGCAAAACAGCCAAAAACAAACCCGACAAAGCCGCTGCCCACATCGCCCATAAAAATCCTGGCGGGCGGCCGGTTCCAATATAAAAATCCGGCGGCGGCAACGGCAATAATAGCAAGCCACCAAGTATAGCCACTGGAACTACCATTCAGCCATAATATAAAGATTCCGCCAACCGCAACCGATACAGCCTCAGCACCGGCAATACCGTCTATGCCGTCCATGAAATTATACAGATTGAGCAACCAGACCAGAGAGACAGCCGCTATATAATACCCAAGCCATCCAAGAGACAGTTGTGTTACAAACCAGGGAACAGTTGGCAGCGTCTGCACAACGTATAAAAAAAGAACGGCTGCAACAACATGCACGGTCATCCGTACAATCGACGGAATCTGAAAATGGTCATCAGCAAACCCTATCGCAGCCACTAGTCCACTTGCTGACACCACTCCGACAAGATCGGTTGGTGGGACTTCAGAGAACCAGGCCAGGATACCGCTGCCGATAAAAAAAGTTACGACCACCCCCAGCCCTCCTCCCCTGGGGGTGGGAACGACATGAGAGCTGCGGGCATTGGGGATGTCAAGCATACTGATTCGCAGCGCATAGTGACGACATAGACCTGTCAACGCCAGCGAGCAGAAAAAAAGACCTGCCAACCACCAGATGTTCATATCACGCTCCGCTTGATTCCCTCTTCGAGACTGATCACAGGCTGCCAGTTAAGCAGACGCATAGTGTCTGAACAATCAATCTGCAAATTTTCTGTTAATCGTTTCACCTCCGAGCCGCGTCCACAAATTTTTGCCGCCATTTGCAAAATTCCAACAGGTAGCGACGGTAAATGGGCAGTACGTCCGACAGAAGATGCCAGCAAACGAACCAGATCAGGAGTGGAGATGTCGTGATTATCACTGACCAGAAATGTCTTACCAGCCGCTTCAGAATGGTACAGACAAATGTTGATGCAGTCACAGAGATTCTCTATCCCTATCAGACTGCGTTGATTATGAATACCACCCAGAGGCAGAGGCCAGCCCCTTGCCGCAAGCCAGCGTAACCGTGCAAAATTACCACCTGCCTCCTGCCCGTACACAAGCGGCGGCCGAACAATAACTACCTCCAGCCCGCTTTCCCGGGAAATCTTCAGTAATCCCTGCTCTGCCTCCAATTTGGAAACAGCATACGGATCTGCAGGAGCAGGTGCATTAAAGTATATCTATTATTTTATTCTGATAACCCATATTTCGCTGTCGGTGATTGTTATTCCGTTGGTTTTAATTTCTTTGGGTTGGGCGATGGATGATAATTTTGTGAAGCATAGGAAAATCGCACGGATAGCGATGCCAATCTGGATGTATGTGGCATT
>CAZQKF010000465.1:0-2506 GCA_964593645.1 uncultured Desulfobulbus sp. | reverse complement strand
CTGCTGCAGATTTTCGGCAAAGTCATGCACAATCTTCCGGCTGTCGCCGGAAGTGGCCATGATTTCTGCATACGTCCTGGGATTCTGGGAATGAACCCTGGCCATGGCAAGAATCGGATACAGGGATGTCAACGTACAGTGACTGGCAATATCATCAGCGGTAATACCGTTATTTTTAAGCGTCATGGCCAGGACAACAGAAATTATGGTGGGCAGCTTCTGTCCCACGCCCATAAGCAAATCATGTTTAGCAGCAGCGTCCTGGTAAATATCAGCACCATGCTTGTACAAAAAGGCTTCAAATTCGCCGCAGAACCGGCCGCTTCGACGGGTTCGGACAACTATGGCATTTTTATCCTTCATGGTTGCCGCCTGGGGGCCCCAGAGATTATGCACCAGCATGACCTCCACTCCGTTGCCGGTGACTTCAAGGGCGGTATTCAAGGTGGTTTCCGATTCGCCTGCCAACAAAACCAACGCCTTGCCGTCGTCAATTAAAGGGGCGTACTCTTCAATAGTAGCCGCAGTCGCGGAAATCGGTACACAGATCACAACAACATCAACCTGTGGAATCATTTGCTCCGGTCTGAGTTCAGTGCTGCGTCCGCTCAAAAGAACACGGTACCCTTCGTTTTCGAGCCGGTCGGCAAACCAGGTACTCATGGCGCCGGTTCCAATAAAACCAAATGATTTTATGAATTTTGTTCGCATATCCACCCGAGGAAAACTCCCTAACAACCGAATGGACTTTGGACGGCCGATTATCCGGTTTTCAATATGAGCAATAGCATTGCTCATTACCTTGTCCCGAATATGCCCTTCCGCCTCTATATAGATATGCAGTTTCTGAGTTTTTATGTCGCTTTCCGAACGCATGTCGAGGATGTTGATACCACGCCGGGAAAATTCGCTCAATATATCCACCAGCACTCCCACTCTATCATCCAGGGGTTTGGTGATGAAGGCGGTAGCATCATAACCGGTGGCCGGGGCCAGTTCCGGGCCAAGCACGGCATACCGGGTTCGGTTATGGGGAGCAATCTCACGCTCAAGAATGTGGAGACCGTGTGCGGTGAGCATTTTTTCAGAGCCGACAACACCGCGGTCTGCCTGTCCCTGTTCTCTCATCTGCTGAATTACCTGGTCAAGATCATGGACACTGAGCAGGCTTATCTTGGGAAAAGTACTGCCTATATACTCGCCGCATTGACGAAATGCAGACCGTTTTCCGACGAGTACTTCCAGAGCCTCCGGCTTGATATCGGCGTTGAATGTCCCCAGGGAAAGATCCGCCGGCAGCACAATGTTATCGATCCAGCTGCCTTTTTTGATTCGATTAAAGAGGCGGAAAAATTTTTTATTCTCACCGGCCCGGGTATTATACACAGGGATGACGGCAAGCTGAAAATCTCCCTGGATAAAGCCGTCAATCAGACCGCTGGTATGGGGATAGAGTTTCAGCTCAGCATCCGGGGCATATGCAGATGCTGCCTGCCAGGCATGGGAATACTCAGGTCCTAAAGTTGCAACTATCGTCATCGGGTTCTGCTCATAAAGTTCAGGTTAGTGCTAATCATCGGAAAGATATTAAAATATATAAGCCAAAGATTAAACCCTAAACAGGCAGACATTGTTTTTAATTGGGTAAGATCGTATCAGAGGTCATGCTGTACGGAACCTGCAGCATGACCATGACTGCAGCTGGGAATGAGCACAACAAAATGGATCGAGAAGATATTTTCAGGATGCCTTGAATACAATCAGATCCCGGAGCCGGCAACACTCACAAAAAAAGGCAAACGAATATTACTTGCCGGATTCATTGTGCGCCACTTTTCATCATCAACAAAAAGCATGGTACTGCCGCTCACATTCCTGCTCATGGCGCGGTGTTTTTCCGATAATTTTTCTAGTGGAACCACTATGATAAACTCTTTATCCGCAGGATCTTTTGCATCTGCTGCCTGACGGGCCTTAATTACCGTCATCACCATGGACAGCGGGCAATCCAGAGAAACCAGAGAAAACATTTTTGCACCCTTCAGCCCCCCCCCAGTTCTCCGGCGTCTGAGCCATCTGCATGAACCAGTCTAAAATCTGACGGAAAAACGCTCAGGTTTGGCTTTTCGTTGCCGCACCAGGCAAATTCTGTAAATTTATCTGCAATAAAGGCCGCAAAAGTAACCATTCCCCTCTTGTAATAGAGGCCGACAATGTAATTGAGCAGTTTATTTTCAGGGGGTATTATCCTGCAAAAACGCGAGCAGGCTTTGCACACCGGCCAATATTTTCTGTTGATATTGTGAACGGATGTCGCCTGCTGCTGCCCCTGTCCGGTGATAACGCACATATTCGTGCATCATAAAATATAGTGGCTATTAACGAAACTCAGTGGAAATCTCCCTGGACTCCCGCCTCCGCGGGAGTGACACCGGGGGTACAATATGTCATTCCTGCGCAGGCGGGAATCCAGGCACCAGTGAGTTGGCACTGCTGCAAGTAACAT
>CAZQKF010000464.1:0-2510 GCA_964593645.1 uncultured Desulfobulbus sp. | reverse complement strand
GGCATCCAGGGGAGATATCTTCCCCGCCGATCAGCCTCAAGCGCTGCCAGCGCAGGTATCAGATACATGATCCAGTAAGGCCACATGATCTCAGTTGTACTCCTGCTGTTGTTCAAGCCAGGCCTGAAACATTAATACCGACCACAGGGAATGCTCCCAGTTTCGTTTGCCGGAGAGGTGTTCCGTCCATTTCTGCTGGATTGGTTCCGGCCGAAGAAAGCCTTGTTCTGCCAGTCGGCCTGGATCCAGTAACTGCTCTGCCCAATCACGTAAAGGCCCGCGCAGCCATTGACCCAAAGGAATGGCAAATCCTTGTTTGGGTCTCTCAAGCAACTCTTTGGGAACATATTTATACAGTATCTGCCGCAAGGCCCATTTCCCCTGTCCATTCCTGATCTTCATGTCAAGCGGCAGTCTCCAGGCCGCCTCCACCACCCGGTGGTCAAGAAAAGGTACTCGAGTCTCCAGACTCACTGCCATTGCTGCCCGATCCACTTTGCATAAGATATCATCGGGCAGAAAAGTCATGGCGTCAAGATACATCATCCGCTGCTCTACAGTCTCTATTACGGGCCGGTTGTCTTTATCTGTGAGCAATGTTACGGGTTCTCTGCCGCCGATGACAAGATCTTCCGGATTCCGCCATTCTGAAACCAGACTGTAATAAAAATCGTCGATATTATGCACCGACTGAAGCCGGTGTCTCAGTTTATGTATCTTTTCGTTGAACAAGGCCACGCGCATCTTTTGAGGGATTACGCGGTGTGCCCCGGATTGTGCCCTGCTGAATATATTGGACAGACCTGCAGCAGATCGCAGTATGCTTTGGCGAAGCGTGTACGGCAGCCAGGATATTTTCTGCCAGATGCCGGGCGCCCAGAAGTAGCGATTATAGCCGCCAAAAAGCTCATCTCCGCCGTCACCGGAGAGGGCAACCGTGACATGCTCACGCGCCATCCGGGCAATTAAAAAGGCAGGAATCTGCGATGAATCGGCAAAGGGTTCGTCATACAGCTCCGGTAACAGGGGTATAACATCCATGGCCTGCCGGGAGTCCAGATACAGCTCTGTGTGTTCCGTCTGCAGATGCGCTGCAACTTTTTTTGCATATTCTGCCTCATTATACCCCTGTTCGGCAAAGCCGATAGTAAAGGTACGGACGGGCCGGGATGATTGCAGCTGCATCAGGGCAACAATGAGCGAAGAGTCCAGACCGCCGGAAAGAAAGGCACCCAAAGGAACATCTGCAATGGACTGCAGTTGAATCGATTCCTTTAACACGGTTTCCAGAGCTGCCAGACACGCCTGGTTATCCTGCTGCGGCGCGGACAGACCGGCAACAGCCTGTTCTTGTAAAGACCAATACCGGGAAATTGTCAGCCCTTTATGCGTACAACCTGCTCGCGGCACCTGTTCCGGCATCTGTTGCGCCGATGATTGGCAAAGCGTTAACAGGCAGCCCGGTTCAAGTTTGTAAATATCCTGGTATATTGCATAGGGAGCCGGAATATAACTGTGCCGAAAATACAGGGTCAATGCGTCCCGGGAGAGAGCATTGGAAAATCCCGGGTATTTGCGCAGTGCCTTCAGCTCTGAGCCGAACACAAAGCCCCCATTGCACCAGCCGTAATAGAGGGGTTTTTCACCCATTCTATCTCGGGAAAGAGACAGGGTTCTATTTTTTTTATCCCAGACCGCAAGGGCAAACATACCCACGCAGCGCGTCAGTGTTGGTGTAATCCCCCAGGCATCAAAACAGGCAAGCAGTGTTTCCGTGTCGGAATGTCCTTGCCAGGCAATAGAAGGTACTGCACCGGCAAGCTCCTTTCGCAGCAGGATATGATTATAAATTTCTCCGTTAAAGACAATAACATAGCGGCCGGAGCCAGAGTGCATTGGCTGGTGCCCGGCCATGGATAAATCCACAACCGATAATCGCCGATGACCAAGACCGACCAGGCCGGATTCATCCAGCAATACGCCCCCGTCATCAGGGCCGCGATGGAGCAGACTGTCGCACATGGAACGTAGAACCCGCTCCGGCGCCATATCAGTCTGTTGGCCAATATACCCTGCTATTCCGCACATACCATATTCTGACAACCACCAAATTTAACCAACAGAATAAATTCCCTGTAGGAGACCAGGCCGTCCTACAAACAATACTAAATCCTATAGAATATTGGCACCTTGCAAACCCCAACATAATGGCAGCAAACATGTTGGGCTTCCGGGTACCTGTCATACTTGTTTCACCCAAGGAATGCTATCCCAGAAAACCAAATAGCCAAAGTGTTATTTTTCTGCCCTCAGCTCATTTCCTGTTTCTGTTGCATGTTAGAGCAAAGCGATGTTGCTATAAAGTGTACTAATCACCTGTAGATCCCGGCCCCCGGGCGATTGCAGACAACGCATAACCTGCCAACTTCGTATCGCCCGGGGGGCCGGACTCCTGCAAAATACATATTCTGCCATAAACACCGTTGTGTTTTATCCAAAAATGGATATTA
>CAZQKF010000463.1:0-2523 GCA_964593645.1 uncultured Desulfobulbus sp. | reverse complement strand
TATTATGAAAAAAATCGCTGTTGCCACCCTGGGCTGCAAGGTCAACCAGTTTGAATCCGCCTCATTTATCACCGGCTTTAAGGAGCAGGGCTGCGAGATCGTGCCGGCAACTGAGGCCGCTGATATTTTCGTGATCAATACCTGCACCGTAACTGGGCGGGCCGGACAGCAGTCGCGCCAACTGATCCGTAAGATCATTCGTAATAACCCTGATGCCCGCTTAGTCGTCACCGGCTGTTATGCCCAGATGGCAGCAGAAGAACTCCTTGATATTGTCCCGGACAACCCGCTGGCCATTGTCGGCAACGGCAATAAACACCTGCTGGTTGAAACCGCCCTGGCTGAAACCCAGCCGGACATGGTGATGCTCACGGGTAAAATCAGTGCTAAAAAAGAGATCTGCCCTCTGCCGGTGCGCCGGTTCAGTGGCCGTACCCGCGCCTACCTGCGCATCCAGGACGGCTGCAACAACTTCTGCACCTACTGCATTGTCCCCTATACCCGGGGACGCAGCCGCAGCCTGAACATAACCCCGATGTTGCAACAGGCGCAGATCTTTGCCGATGAAGGGTATCTTGAACTAGTCATCACCGGAATCAATGTCGGCAAATACGGGATGGATCTGGACGAGGGTGAGGATATTTATTCCCTGCTGGATACACTTTGTACAAAATTTCCTGCAATCCGAATCAGACTCAGTTCTATTGAACCCACAGAGGTCAATGGGCAGCTGCTACAGCTGATGACCACGCACGCAAACTTCATGCCCCACCTGCACATTCCCTTGCAAAGCGGTGATGATGGAGTGCTGGCCCGGATGAACCGGCGTTACACAACAGAGACCTTTGTCCGGGCGATCCAGCAGATCAATACCGCCCTGCCCTCCTGTGCCATCGGTTGCGACATTTTAGGCGGCTTTCCTGGAGAGGATGAGCGGGCAGCTGAAAATACCTTCCAGCTGCTGTCCGGCCTGCCCATCAGCTACCTGCATGTGTTCCCCTACTCCAAACGACCCGGTACCCTGGCAGCTGAGTTTAAAAAACAGATTCCCGGGCCAATCAAAGACGAACGGGTTGGTCGGCTGCGCGATCTTGACCGGGAGAAAAAACAGCAGTTTTACCGGCGTCATATCGGAACAGAGCAGAATATCCTGGTGGAGCGGGTAGATAACAAAAGCGGCCTGTTGCAGGGCTTTTCCGAAAATTATATCCCGGTTCGCTTCAAAGGGGCGGACGACTGCATCAAAACCGTTGTCCGGGTTCGGATTGAAAGCATTCAGGACGATATCCCCCAGGCAGTCCTACTGGATACATGGTCTTTATCTTCTAAACCATGCCTTGAGAATCAAAGTAGAAAAAGGTACAATCTCCCTAATCTTGCTCCAGAGGACTCTTTCTGAAAATACACACCACCACTGAAAAAAACTTGCTATGATCGGTGAAATAATAGCCATAGGCGACGAGCTGACCTCGGGTCGGATAGCCAACACCACCAGTGCTTTTGCGGCCCGGGAACTCTTTGCTGCCGGCCATGAAATCTATGCCATGCACACCATCGGCGATGCCCCGGACCTGATCGGTGAGGCCTTGAACCGGGCCATCGGCCGGGTGGAATTTGTCATTGTCACGGGCGGGCTTGGTGCCACCACTGATGATCTGACCAACAAGGCCGTGGCCAAGGCCCTTGACCGCCCAACCACGCTCAATGAAGAAATTTTAGAAAAAATCAGATCCCAGCTGCAGGGTACGAACCTGGAACAGAGCGCCCTGGAAAAGCTGGCCTGGCTGCCCAAAGGCGCCGAGGTACTCAACGCCGAAGAACGCATGGCCGGCTACATGCTGGTACATAATAATACCCCTGTTTTTTTCCTGCCCGGAGTACCTGCCCAGGCCAGAACCCTGCTGGTTGATTATGTCCTGCCCAGACTCTCAGGCTGGAGCAATAACACCGGCAATTACGTGCGTATGCAGATTTACCGCACCGTTGGCCTGCCCGAGTATGAAATCAACCGACTGCTGGCCGGGCTTGAGCAGCAGCAACAGGTTAATATCGGCTACTATCCGGTAGGCTGTGAGGTGCATGTCAGCCTGAGCGTGTCCGACAGTGGCAGCAACTCTGCGGATCAACTCTTTGAAGACGCTGATCAGCGTATCCGCCAGGCCCTTGGCGATCATATTTACGGTACCGGCAGAAACAGCCTTGCCTGGGTTGTGGGCAAACTGCTGGAGAAACACAACCTCCAGCTCTCTGTAGCCGAGTCCTGTACCGGCGGCCTGATCGGATCCCTGATCACCCAAACCCCTGGCAGCTCCGACTGGTTTGCCGGTGGAGTGATTGCCTACTCCAACCATCTGAAAGAAGTGCTGCTTAATGTCGATCACGCCCTTCTCACCAACCACGGTGCAGTCAGCGGGCCGGTGGCCCGAGCCATGGCAGCTCGCCTTGCCGACCGGGTCGGTACCCAAATTTCTATCTCGGTCACCGGCATTGCCGGACCAGGAGGTGGCAGTGCAAACAAACCCG
>CAZQKF010000462.1:0-2528 GCA_964593645.1 uncultured Desulfobulbus sp. | reverse complement strand
GATCTTACCGATATCGACCTATTTCTCCTGTACCGGGCTGTGGTTCCGGCGTATTCATACTGTGACACCTGCCCGATTCCCTTTGGCAAGCCCATTAATCTGGACGGGGGAGCCCTGCCGGGCGAGGGCAGAAAAACTGCTACCTACGAGGCAACCCTGCTGCGGCCGGGTAACCTGTATTTCTTCAAGGTTCGCAGTAAGTCGGGATGGCTGGCCGAATCGCATGATTCCAACCTGGTGCAGTTTATCTGGCAGATTCCACCCAAGGCCCCGGACGGCCTGACTGTTGAGGTCAAAGACAGTGCCGTAGCCCTGAGCTGGCAGCCGGTGACAACGCATATTGACGGCACCCAGGTTACGGCGCCGATCCGGTATCAGGTTTCCCGCAGTGAAGGCGGGGCACCCTTTGTAAACATTGGTCAACCAACTGCCGACACCACGTATATTGACACCACTGCAGCGAATAGTCGTAAATATTTTTACCGGGTTCAGGCCTTGACCGTGTATGCGCAGGGTGAAGTTGGTGGCGGCCTCAGTGAGTCGGTTGCGGCAACTCCTCTGGATCGGACGCCGCCGGCACCTCCTGTTGATGTTAAGGCTGCGCGTACCGGTACAGGCATTAAAATTTTCTGGAGTCCGGTTGAGGATGACGACGTAAATGGGTACCGGGTGTATCGCCGTCAGTCCGGTGGAAGCACAGTGCTGATCGGAGAGGTTGGTATTCCGTATAGCCTGTACGAGGATAAAGGGGCACCAACAGGATCTGCACGTCTGTTTTACTCGGTCTCCAGTATTGACAGGAGTGACCCGCCCAATGAGAGTGTGAAATCCCCAGAGGCTATGATTAACCGGTAGAGTAATGGCGCAAATACTCTTGAACCGTAAACTTGAATTTTGAACCAGTATATTTATGCATCATTTTACCTATAAAGAAGGAGTGTTGTGCTGTGAGGATGTGTCTATTCCGGATATTGCCGATCAGGTGGGCACTCCCTTTTATCTCTACAGTACAGCTACCCTGAAGCGGCATTTTCAGGCCTTTGACTCTGGTTTTGACGGCATGGAACACCTGACCTGTTTTGCGGTCAAGGCCTGTTCCAATATTGCGATTTTAAATACTTTTGCCAAGATGGGCGGTGGTGCGGATATTGTTTCCGGCGGTGAGCTTTTTCGGGCCATGAAGGCCGGTATTGATCCGCAGAAAATAATTTATTCCGGTGTGGGCAAGACCCGCGGTGAGATGCGCGAGGCCCTGTACGCCGGCATCCTGATGTTTAACCTGGAATCGCCCCAGGAACTCGATAGACTGCAGGATGTGGCGGCAGAGTTGGGGACAACGGCGAAGGTCGCTTTTCGGATCAACCCGGACGTTGACCCGAAAACTCATGCCTATATCTCCACCGGCCTGGCCAAGAACAAGTTCGGCATACCCGTGGCAGAGGCCCTGCAGGAGTATGTGCGGGCCCGGGATATGGAAAACATTGAGATCGTAGGGGTCAGCTGTCATATAGGCTCCCAGTTGACGCAGATTGATCCCTTTGTTGAGGCACTGCGTAAGCTCAAAGACTTTATTGCATCTCTTAAGCGTGAACAGATTACAATCAAATACCTTGATTTAGGCGGCGGTGTCGGCATCACCTATGATGATGAACACCCCCCGCATCCCCACGATTATGCCCGAGCCGTACGTGAAGAACTGGGGGATATGGACTGCAGTCTGATTCTGGAACCTGGCCGGGTGATCACCGGCAATGCCGGTATTCTGGTCACCCGGGTGCAATACACCAAGGTCAACAGCGGCGGTGAAAAGGCAAAACGATTTGTAATTGTCGATGCAGCCATGAATGACCTGACCCGCCCGGCTCTGTACGGAGCATATCACGATATTCTTCCGGTGCAGGAAGCCGGTGAGGCCACTGAGGTTGTTGATATTGTCGGGCCGATCTGTGAGACCGGTGATTTTATGGCCCGGGATCGGATGATGCCTTCCACGCTGCAGGACGATTTGCTGGCAATCATGAGCAGTGGTGCCTATGGATTTTCCATGTCGTCTAACTATAACTCCCGGCCAAGAGCAGCCGAGGTTCTGGTCAGTGACGAACGCTTCCAGGTGATCCGCTACCGGGAAGAATACGAAGATTTGCTCCGGGGCGAGTCCCTGAGTGTTTTGGATTAACTATGCAGCTTGCAAAATTTCCAGTGCCTTTTTTCAAGATGAGTGGAACGGGTAACGATTTTATTATTATTGATCACCGTAAGCCGGTTATCAGTCAGGAGGCAATGGCCGAATTTGTCGCCTTGGTGTGTCGACGGAAATTTTCTGTTGGTGCCGACGGTTTGATCCTGATTGAGGAATCTGACCAGGCTGATTTCAAGTGGCAGTTTTTCAACGCCGACGGCTCGGTTGCTGAGATGTGCGGTAACGGTGCCCGCTGTGCGGCCCGTTTTGCCTATATGCACGGCATTGCCTCGGCCCGGCTGCGTTTTGAGACCCTGGCTGGTATTATTGAGGCTCAGGTTGCAGATCT
>CAZQKF010000461.1:0-2529 GCA_964593645.1 uncultured Desulfobulbus sp. | reverse complement strand
TACCTGACACTCCTGAAGTGAGGAAAGATCTGGCCGGTTACTACCAAGAGATTGAGCAGTTTGACAAGCAGGTTGGCAAGGTGGTGAAACTGCTGGAGCAAAACGGTGTGCTGGACAATACCCTGTTGATCGTGACCAGTGACCATGGCATGCCCTGGCCACGTGGAAAGGCGAGTTTGTATGACCTTGGCACCCGTGTGCCTTTTATTGCCCACTGGCCCGATAAAATCCGTCCGGGACGTGTGGTGGAGGACTTTGTCAGCTTCACTGATCTGGCACCCACTCTACTGGAGGTGGCCGACTTGGAGACGGCTCCGGAGATGACGGGCAAAAGTTTTCTCAAATTGCTCACTGCTGAAGAAAGCGGCACCATCGACCCGGGACGTGACAAGGTTTTTTTTGGGCTCGAGGCGCATCCCGGGGGGAAGCATTTTTCCAAATGGCTGGGGCCGATGTCATGCAGGGGCGTCCGGACCAGTAACTATCTGTATATTCAAAACTATCCTAAGCCGGAAGGAGGAGGGTGGAACCCCGTTCAAGCCGGACCGATTCCAGATCTACTGATGCAGGAAACGGCCACAAAAACCAATTACCGGCTTTGTTTTGGCCCCAGGCCGCCGGAGGAATTGTATGATGTCCGCAAGGATGTCTGGCAAACGCACAATCTGGCGGAGGAAGAGGGCTTGGCGAAAGTAAAGGAGAAGCTGAAAAAGGATCTCGAAGCCTACCTGCGGGAAACTGGCGATCCCAGAATCCTAGAAAATGGGGATATTTTCAGCTCCTATTCTATCTGGCACCTCGACGGCAAAATGGCCCGGCGAGGAAAGGATGGCAAGGTAAGCCTGTTTCCCAAGTCAGATTACCAAAAACCGGACAGCAAGTAAGCACTTGATCTTCAATCCCCGCGTCCGCGGAACAAAGGATATTTTGTTGTCCAACCAGAGTTGGCAAAGGGGAATTATCAGGTCAAACGTAATATCATATTCGTTAAATCTACAATGCGGTTCAATTTTCCAGAAGACTCGTAATATCATGACCCGGTTGCTCACATTCAAGGTAAGCTTGCCCAGAAGCAGAAAATTTGTTGAGACATGTATATTGCCCTTTTTTTCAATGACATCACTTATTCTATTTCCTTATAACGTCGTGCTTTCCAGTAAGCGGCAAGATGGTAAATGATGCCGCAACTGGAATTGTGCAGATAATCCGTTTGCAGGATCAGGCCCTTCAGCTGTTGCTTCGACCCATCACCCATCGAAGCTTGGTTCACCATCAAGGGAACAAGAGCAGACTCGCCTGCCTCCCGGGTGAGGTGCCAGATTTCCCGATAAGGTCCCCACTGAGGGTTTTTATAGCCTCCCCTATTTTTCCACACTTTCGCCTTTCGCCAGTCAGGCCCTAACATGCTCATTTCCTCGCAGCTCTTTTTAGCAATGCGTTTAGTAGTGTGATCCAGGCGGTGTTCCGCAAGCGTACTCACATGTTTCATCACCTTGAAAATCTTTTTCTTTAAGTCCTGATCAGGTTCAAGCTGGTAGAGAACCTCCAGTGAAACCTGCATCTGTAGCAACGCGTAAGCCGGATTATTCTTATCAGGAAAAGCAGACAGTGCCACAGCTTTAGCCGCATACTTACGCCACAATTTTCGGTAAGCCTCATTCCCGGTCGTGTCCCAGGCGGCAGCATATATCATCGGCAGACGCGCGGCCTCGTGAGCCTGGACATTCCACATTCGACAGATCCCCAAAGGCCCCCTCTTTCCGTCGGCTCGACAGAAGTCATAATCATTTTCTGGAGTGACATACTCAATCATACGGTCGGCAACCGCTGCGAGAATATCGCGAATCTTGACCTTGGTCGCTTCGTCAGCAAGAGGGCTATGATAGTACTTCCACAATCCATGAACAAAATGTGTGTATTGATCACGGGATGAGTTGATATAAATACTCTTGCGGTCTTCCGGACAGATATTCCTGGCAACGAACCCCGGCACCCCATGAACTGTGACACACCGGTGCATCCCCCTAAATACTTGAACAGAACGATCACGGAGATCTTCCTCTCCCGTTACAGAAAATCGATCACAAATGAGGCTCAACATGGCTCCGCCAAGAAGCACACCATCTTCCATGCCGGTGCTGTAACCACAGGGATTAGGATACTGCCGATTTACTTCTTCCGCACTCGGCAGGTGGGCCAATTCTTTTCCCTCCTCATAACTGCTCAGGTAATCCATGAACGTTTCCACGTCCTTGTGAAAAAAACTCCCCCAGGCGACTTCCCATGCCTGATCCATTTTCTTTTCGAGTGCGGCTGAAGTTGACTCCGCTATGGCTACACCTGAAGCGGCAACAAGAAAAGCCACTAGAAGGGCTGGAGTATTTTTAAAAGCTCGGATAATCATTATTGTCCATACAGGGTTATTCATTGTGAAATAAACGAATCAGCGCAATCAATCAGCGGCTTCGAGGTCACAGTTATTACATCTCCCCTTTCACGATTCGATGAGCTTGCCCGCGACTTCCTCGA
>CAZQKF010000460.1:0-2531 GCA_964593645.1 uncultured Desulfobulbus sp. | reverse complement strand
AGGTAACCGACGAAGAGCCGCTGACTGTTTTTGAAACCGCCATGGATAAAGTTCGCCCGCGCGTTGAGGTAAAGAGTCGCCGTGTTGGTGGTGCAACCTATCAGGTGCCGGTGGAAGTTCGGCCCGAGCGTAGAAATGCACTGGCAATTCGCTGGATCATCGCCTTTGCCAAGAGTCGTTCCGGACATACCATGTCTGAGAAGCTCGCTGGTGAGATTATGGATGCCTATAATAATCGTGGAGCAGCAGTTAAAAAACGAGAAGACACCCATAAAATGGCTGAGGCAAATAAGGCCTTTGCCCATTATCGCTGGTAGCAGCAGTGATCCTTTTTTCACTGTATGATAAAAAAGAGGATTGACAAGACAGGTTGACTGCTGTAAAAAGAGCGGTTTTCCCGAGTTTATAATGAATCGGGAAAAAATTTAAAGTACACAGGACGAGACAGTGGCTGGCGAAGGTTCATTATCCCTGGTGCGCAATATTGGGATAATGGCCCATATCGACGCCGGAAAGACAACTACCACTGAGCGGATCCTTTTTTATACAGGCCGGTCGCATAAGATCGGCGAAGTCCATGACGGCAATGCAGTTATGGACTGGATGGAGCAGGAGCAGGAGCGGGGCATTACCATTACCTCGGCTGCAACAACCTGTGTGTGGAAGAACCACAGAGTCAATATTATTGACACACCTGGCCATGTTGATTTCACCGTTGAGGTGGAACGATGTCTGCGGGTGCTGGATGGCGTAGTTGCTGTCTTTTGCGCGGTTGGCGGCGTTGAGCCCCAGTCGGAAACGGTGTGGCGACAGGCTGATTACTACAAGATCCCTCGTATAGCCTTTATCAATAAGATGGACCGGCTTGGTGCTGATTTTGATAAGGTGGTTCGCGAGATTGAAGAACAGCTTGGGTCTAACCCGGTAGCAATAACATTGCCGGTAGGTAGTGAAGAAACATTTTCAGGGATTATTGATCTCATTGAGCAGAAACTCCTTCGTTTTGATGAGGACTCCAAGGGCCTTACGGTTCTTGAAGAGGAAATCCCGGAAGAGGTACAGGGCAAATCTTCGGCCGCCCGTATGATACTCCTCGAGAAGTTGGCCGACTTCGATGAGGGGATCATGGAAAAATACCTGGAAGATCAGGAGATCACTCCCGGTGAGATGCGCGAAGCGCTGCGAAAGGCGACCAACGCGCTTGAGCTGGTACCTGTGCTGTGTGGCTCAGCCTTTAAGAACAAAGGCGTACAGCCACTGCTTGATGCAGTAAACTGGTACCTACCCTCACCCGTAGATGTTCCCCCGGTAGTGGGGACGGACAAGGACGGTGCGCCGCTTGTCCGCAAGCCTGAGAGGAGAGAAAAATTCTGCGGTCTGGTGTTTAAACTGCAGGATGATCCCTTTGTCGGCAACCTTGCCTTTATCAGAGTTTACTCTGGTGAACTAAAGGTTGGGGACAAGGTGTTCAATCCGCTGAAGCGGAAGAAGGAAAAGATCTCAAAATTACTCAAACTCCACGCCAATAAGCGCGAGGAGGTTGATAGTATCGGTGCCGGTGATATCGGTGCTGTTGTGGGGCTCAAGTTCACGAGCACCGGCGAAACCTTGTGCGGTGCCGGTGATTATATCGTGCTTGAGACTATGGATTTTCCCGAGCCTGTTATTGGGGTGGCCATTGAGGCCAAGACCAAGTCAGACGAGGGTAAACTCGATAAAAGTCTTGCAAAGATTGCCCGCGAGGATCCGAGTTTTCGGATATCTGTTGATGAAGACACGGGCCAGCAGATTATTTCCGGTATGGGTGAACTGCACCTGGAGATAATTGTTGATCGATTGATCAGGGATTTCAAGGTCTCAGCCAATGTGGGTAAGCCGCAGGTGGCGTATAAAGAAACCCTGACAAAGACTGCAACCGGTGAGGGGCGCTTTGAGACCCAGGGTGGCGGCAAAGATCAGTATGGTCATGTCGTTGTCGAGTTAGTACCGGAGCAGCGAGGCAGTGGCATTACCTTTGAGAGTCAGGTTGAAGGTGATCTGATTCCGTCTGAATTTCTTGAGGCCATTGAAAAGGGTGTCCGTAATGCCCTTGATTCGGGACCGCTTATCGGCTACCCGATGATAGATGTTACAGCTCGGCTTGTGGGAGGATCCTATGATGAGGATAACTCCACTGAAATGGCCTTTGGTGTTGCAGCAACCATGGCCTGCAGAAAGGCGACGGCAGACGGTGACCCTGTTTTGCTTGAACCGGTTATGGCCTGCGAGATTGTAACGCCTGATGATTACCTGGGTGAGGTCATAAACGATCTCAACAGAAAGCGGGCTCAGATTGACGGTGTCGAATCTGAGCGAACCAATCAGGTGGTTAAAGCCAGTGTACCCCTGGCAGAGATGTTCGGGTATTCAACATCGCTTCGCTCCGCAACACAGGGGCGGGCAACGTTTGTAAGGCAGTTTAAAGAATTTGCAGAGGTTCCGGCCAAGCAGGCCGAGGCCACTATATATAAGATACGAGGCGTTTAGCCTTC
>CAZQKF010000459.1:0-2548 GCA_964593645.1 uncultured Desulfobulbus sp. | reverse complement strand
TCAGGAGACTCCGGGCCAGGACAAAACCAATGGCATCCAACTCCGGAGCATCGGTTTGTGAAGGGGAGGAATCTGTCTGCAGAGAAAGAGCAAAACGCTCGTTGCAGAGGCTCAATAGTGACAAAGGTTCGGAGAGTGCGGTATTGCGACTGACCAGCAGGCATCGATCTCTGTTTCTATTATAAAAACGAAGCAGTTGGGTATTATAGGCCAGCCAGAGGTCGGCCGCACGGGCACCCGAGAGATCGACTTCACTCTGCATAAATCGGGCAACGTCTTCTTCCGGCCTGGAATAGACCAGCACAAAAAAGATATTCCCGTCCAGTGATTTCCAGAATTCCAGCAACCATGTACTGAAAGAATTTGTCCATCCCCACACCTGCTGGTTCAGATTATCCTGCAGGATGCCCAGGGCCTGCTGCCCCCATATTTTTCCAGGGTGTACAGGCTGCCCAATGAATGAAGACCGGCTATCCGCTTGACCGACCTTCTCCAGCTGGGCATGAAAAGACTCTATAGTCGCTTGACCCCTGACCGGATTGATTGGCGGTTGTATACCGGCGGCCTTGAGGACGGTACCCACCTGTTCAAGACCGGTCCATGGAGTTCCTGTACAAACGACGACTTTCATTCCTTTTTCCTCATCCGAGTTGCAGGATTATATTTTTATCTGATTACGAACAAAACTCAGCCAAGAACAAATTCCTGGATCCCCGATAACAGCACTCGGGGATGACGGAGCTTGCAACTTCGCACTATTCTAACCGACCAAGAGAGCTGCCCATTACTGTCATTCCCGAGCTTCCTATCGCAGGAATAGCATTTTTTATTTCTATATCAATAAATTATACAAACCAACTGTAGTTGGCTGAGTTTTACGCATAATCAGATGTTTTTATAGCGGGCATTGAAAAACAAAAACGCCCATCAACAGTGAAGAAGGATATTCTATGAAATCACGGATTGATTTCACCTACGGCATCATCCAACAGAACTCTGGTAATCCAGATATGCCTTCCTGATCCCTTCAACAAGCTCAACCTTCGGCTGCCAGCCAAGTTGTGTTAATCGGCTCACATCCAGTACTTTTTGCAGTGTACCATCTGGTTTGTCTTTATCCCACCTGATTTTCCCAGCAAATCCAACAACACTGTTGACCAGTTCGACAAGCTCCCTGATGGTCAGATCCCAGCCGCAACCGATATTGACAAGAGGCGGCGTTGCATCCGAAAAAAGATTTCCTGTTTCTCTGTCGCTTTGCTGGATGAGCAACATACAGGCACTAACCATATCGTCACTGTATAGGAACTCCCGGCGGGCAAGTCCTGATCCCCAGAAGAGTGCATGTGGTGAACCTGAAAGCTGCGTTGAATCAGGTGCAAGCCCGATGGCTATTTTGACATCCATCGGGATCTGTCCCATGACTGTCTCATCACGCCTGATTGCCGCCACATTATTTTCCAAGGCTAACTTTGCCAGATGCAATTTGCGGATAACAGCGGGAATAACATGCGAGTTGTCCAAATCGTACGAATCGCCGGGACCATACAGGTTGGTTGGCATGACCGCAATGTAACGGGTTCCATACTGACGGTTATATGCCCAGCACATCTCGACTCCGGAAATCTTCGCCAGGGCATAAGGCCTGTTGGTCGGTTCAAGCGGCCCTGTCAGCAGGTATTCTTCTCTGATGGGCTGAGGGCACTTTTTAGGATAAATACAGGATGATCCTAAAAAGAGAAGCCGTTTCACACCGGTTTGCCAGGAGGCATGTATGATATTATTCTGAATGGCAAGGTTCTGATAAATAAACTCGGCCGGATAGGTATTGTTTGCATAAATTCCGCCGACTTTAGCTGCTGCCAAAAAAACATATTCCGGTCGGATATCCTGAAAAAAACCACGGGTGGCCTTCTGGTCGGTCAGGTCTAACTCCGCATGGGTACGAGTGATGATATTTGCGTACCCCATTTCGGTCAACGCTCTGACCAAGGCACTGCCCACCAGTCCACCATGCCCGGCTATATATATTCTGCTGTCCTTATCCATCCTGAAGACTTCCTGGAAAAAATTATGGTATCATACAAAATGCAACCGATAATTATGTGTGTTCATCAACTTGTGTAATTTCAGCGGAACAACGGGAGGCAGGCACTGGCCTTGATCAAGGGAAAACTCCCTATAATCGTTGGGGTCGTAAATACCCTCATCACCGGCGGTGGAGAGGTAGAACCTGTTGATTTTCCGTATCGTGCAACAGGCGTATTTGACGTTCTGCAAGACCATTATACCTGAATACCCCTTGCCTCACATCATCACCCCGTGCTGGGGGAGCCGGTCAACAGCTGAGTATAATTTCAAAAAAGTAATAATTTGTATAAAATAGCTCCGCAAAAGTCAACCTGATTACGCCTGATGACCACATTGAGATCGATTTATTGAGCAAAAGGCCGGGTCAGCCCTGTTCATGGCCCGGAGTGTCCTTCATGAAACCGGCGAGCACCTGACATTCCAACCCGAACGGCAGATAGCCCAGGTACCCGAGCAG
>CAZQKF010000458.1:0-2549 GCA_964593645.1 uncultured Desulfobulbus sp. | reverse complement strand
GCACCAGTCTGCGTATTAAAGATCTGCTCATTAACGGAGAAACCGAAGACAAGACTTTTTATAATGTCTTAAAACAAGGTTTTACCCATAATATGCGCACCTTTGACCAGCACCTGCTGGAGTTGTACGAGCAGGGGCTGATCACTGAAGAGTCTGCAGTGGCTTATTCCTCGCATTCCAGCGAGATTAAACGAGGGCTTGATACCATTAAGTCCGCCCGCGGCGAACGAACCTCGGATATCGACGGGTTGCACATGGAAGTGGAAGATGATGATCCGTACGGTAACAACTTGTCGTAGACTGCGACTGTCTGAGTCGGCCGCCGGAATATATTTTATAATTTTTCCCGGAGTGAATATATGATCAACAACTGCCCCCATTGCCGAGTTGCCCTGAAATTCAGTGAAGCCCAGCTTGCCAAGTTGAACAAGGCCATGCGGGATCTCGGGCCGGGCAAAAAACTGACCATTAAATGTCCGCAGTGTAAGCAGGGAATTCATCTTTCGGTTGGGCAGAAAATCGGGGATGTTCCTTCTGGAACCATTGTTCCACCTGCTCCCCCGGATTTGGACTGGCTGAAAACCGGTCGTTTCGAAGATGAGGAAAAGGTCGAAGACGTGCCCATGTCCCTGGTGCTTCACGCAGACCCGACGGCAAGGGAAAAGGTCAAGGCGGCCATGGAATCAGTGGGCTACCGGGTGGTGACGGCGGAAAAGGTGGAAGAGGCCATTGAACAGATGCGTTTTATCAGCTTTGCCTGTATTGCCTTTCATACCGACTTTGAGCCAGGCGGTCTGGAGACTTCAGAATTTCATGCCTATATGCGGCAGATGTCCATGGAGCGACGACGCTATATTTTTTATATCCTTATCGGGCCGCAGCTGCACAGTCTGTACGATCTTGAGGCCCTTGCCTATAGTGCCAACCTCGTGGTAGCCGAACATGACCTCGGTCATTTTGACCTTATCCTGCGCAAGGCCATTCCAGATTATGAAGAGTTATTCGGGGCTATTTTAGAAGAATTAGGGGCTTATGGCAAGCGATAGCATGGTTGCCGAGATGAAAGGTATCTGTTGACAGGCGCCGGTAAATTATTTATTTAACGATAATGCGACCTGCAGATATTTGGTGTAGCTGTACGGCTAGAGCGTTCCTCCGCATTTGAAATGTACGTGTGTTGCAAAATATCATGAATAGACGCCAGTTTATTACTTACGGTTTTAAAGCTGCAGCTGGAATTACCCTGCTGCAGGCGAATCCTGCCTGGGCGGGGTCCGGGAAGCGCAGTCTGTCATTCTATCATACCCATACCAGCCAGTACCTTGATATCACCTATGCCCGGGCTGGAATTTATGATCCATTGGCATTGGATCAGGTCAATGGATATTTGCGGGATTTTCGGACAGGTGAAACACACCGCATTGATCCAGGTGTCCTGGATATTCTTTGGGGAATTCAGCAGAAAATGGGGTGCAGCGGAACCTTTGAGGTCATTTCAGGCTATCGTTCGCCCAAGACCAACCAGATTCTCCGCGGTAAAAGCCGAGGTGTGGCCAAGCATAGCCTGCACATGAAGGGGCAGGCCATTGATATTCGTCTTGCCGGCCAGAGTACCCGTGCAGTTCGTGACTGTGCCCGTGCACTCAAAAGAGGCGGTGTGGGATATTATGCCAAGTCCGATTTCGTTCACGTAGACACCGGTCGAGTCCGCACCTGGTAATCTCGTCGCGGGGCTGCTGTTGAGCCGTCAATACCTTGCATTTACCCTGTGTCGGTTTTTCCTATATTTTTCACCATTTTTTTCCAAAAAAACTGTTTTCTCGGTCGTTATCCCTTCCTGGCACTCCTTTTTGGTGGCAGCGTTGTCCGCAGAACCAGGTAGCCGCCGAGTCCGGCTAGGATTGAGGCTATAAAGATTGCAATTTTTGCGTCTGCGATCAGGGCGGCATCGTTGAAGGCAAGCTCGCTGATAAACAGGGACATGGTAAAGCCGATACCGCCGAGCAGGGATACACCCAGGAGCTGGCCCCAGTTGACTCCCGTGGGCAGATTTGTTACTCCGCTTTTAACGATTAGAAAACTAAATCCCAATATACCCAGCGGCTTACCGAGGAGCAGCCCTGCGATGATGCCGAGGCTGACCGTTCCAGGGAATGCTGCCAACATTGAGCTGTCCACCGTTACGCCCGCTGCAAACAGGGCAAAAAGAGGTAGGATGAGGAAGGCCTGGATAGGGTGGAGAGTCTCTTCCAGATGGATACCCACCGGGATCATTCGATCAGCAGCCTGGTAAATCTGCATGATTGCATGGCGCTGGGCCTTATCGGTGACCATAGACTGACGGCTTATTTTGCTTTCTTTCAGCCATGCCTTATGTTGTTTCAGGGTGTTGAAAAATTCCTTGGGTTCTATAGTTGCTTTGACCGGCACGATCATGGCCAGGAGTACACCGGCAATGGTGGCATGAATGCCGGAGAGAAAGATGCAGAGCCAGACCCTGGCAATGAGCAGAAAAATGCAGATCGGTCGCTGAATATGGTTTCTGACGA
>CAZQKF010000457.1:0-2549 GCA_964593645.1 uncultured Desulfobulbus sp. | reverse complement strand
TGTGTCCATAGCGGGGGTAGATGCAGCGGCTGTCCAGACAGAGGTACTGCCGGTTCTTGATTTGGTTGATGTTGTAGAGATTCGTCTTGATGCAATGACAACGCCTGAGACCGCCAAATGCTGCGCCCTGCTGCGTAAACCGCTACTCTTTACCAATCGGCCGGTCTGGGAAGGGGGCAGTTTCGGTGGTTTTGAGGATGATCGTATTGGGCCGCTGTTTACGGCTGTGGATCTGCAGGCCGCCTATGTTGATTTTGAACTGCGCGCAGATCCTCTGCTGCGTACTCAACTGCTGAAGGCCATGGAAACAGCGCCCACCCGGATGATTATCTCCTGGCATGACTTTACAGCAACGCCTTCTGCCGCAGAACTAGGTGATATTGTCCGGCAGATGATGGATAGCGGTGCCCATATCGGCAAGGTTGTCACCACTGCCCATGATGCAGCAGACGTGCTGCGGGTACTCAGCCTGCAGGAACAGGCCGCAGACTCCGGATTTACATTGAGTTGTTTCTGCATGGGTGAGCCCGGTCGTGTAAGTCGCCTGACCACACTTTATCTTGGCGGGTACATGAGTTACGGCGCAGTGAGTGAGGCCTGTGCCACGGCACCGGGCCAGTTTTCAGTACGTCGGTTACATGAACTATGTCAAATTTTTGAGCAGGAGGCTGGTGATGATTGATGGTAAAACTATTCTGCACGGCATTATCGGCAATCCGGTGCAGCATTCCCTGAGCCCGGTCATGCATAATGCTGCCTTTGCCGCCTTGGGCATGAACGGTGTGTATGTACCTATGCCGGTGGAAAACGTCAGTACGGCCGTCAGCGGCCTGGTCGCCCTGGGCTTTTGCGGTGTTTCAGTGACCGTACCCCATAAGGAAACCGTGATGAACTGCCTGGATGAGATCGACCCGGTGGCTCGCCGTATCGGAGCAGTGAATACCCTGCTCTTTCGCAAACACCCGGACAGCGGTAAAGTGGTGAGCCGTGGATTTAATACGGACTGGCTCGGCTCCAACCTGGCGCTTGCCGCAGAGATGAAGCTGCCCGGCAGCAGGGTGCTGGTTCTCGGGGCCGGTGGTGCTGCCAAGGCAGTGGGGTTTGGCCTGGTGGAGGCAGGAGCCGAGGTTATAATCACCAATCGTAGTGTGGAGCGCGGTCGGGAACTGGCTGACTGGCTGGGCTGCAGCTTCTGCAGCAGTGATCAGCTTGGCAGCATACGAGCCGACGTCCTGGTCAACACCACCTCCGTGGGAATGGAACCAAATGTTGAAGCTGTTCCCATTGATCCGCAGCTGCTGACCAATTTCCAGGTGGTTATGGATATTGTCTATGCGCCGTTGCAGACCAGACTGCTCAAGAGAGCCGCAGAAGTCGGCTGCCGAACTGTTGACGGACTGGCCATGCTGCTCTACCAGGGCGCTGTCCAGTTTAAAATCTGGACCGGCCGGCAGCCGCCCAAAGACGTCATGCGCCAGGCCCTGCTTGCCGAACTTGAACGCCGGGCCGACTGATTGTTTCACCGCAGGATTCACTTCCCCTGAATTTCAAGCTCTAGACTTTAAACAAAAATAAAAAATAAAAAACTCCTTCATAATGATTGAATTACAACCTGTACAGTCCATTGATGCTGTTGTACGCGTTCCCGGATCCAAGAGCCTTACCCAGCGGTCGCTGATTGCTGCGTCCCTGGCCGAGGGCCGGTCTACGCTTCTCGGGCCGCTGGCCAGTGAAGATACCTCCCGTACCATGGGGGCTCTCCGATTGATGGGTGTGACGATTGATGACAGTGATCCAGAACAGTGGATTGTCCAGGGAGGGGGCGGTACGATTCTGTCTCCAGACGAGGATATTTATCTCGGTAATAACGGGACGGCGACCAGGTGCCTGACATCAGTAGCGTCCCTGGGCCACGGCCCTTTCCGTATTACCGGTGATGAGCGGATGAACATCCGACCCATTGGTCCGCTCATAGATGCCTTGCAAGGCTGGGGCGTTGCAATCAAAAGTGAGACTGGTACGGGTTGTCCACCGCTGATTATCGAAGCTGCCGGTCTGTCCGGAGGGCGGACGATTCTGACCGAAGGTAAATCAAGTCAGTATCTCTCCTCCCTGCTGTTGGTTGCCCCCTATGCGGCAAAGCAGGCAGAACTGGAAGTAGAGGGTGAGATGCTGTCGCTTCCCTATGTGGAAATGACCCTGTCGGTAATGGCGGATTTTGGCATTCGGGTTGAGGCAACGCCTTCATTTAATTTTTTTCGTATCCCCCAGGGGTGCTATCAGGGGACAGAGTATGCCATCGAAGGTGACGCCTCTGGAGCCTCTTACTTTTGGGCAGCCGCTGCTGTGACCGGTGGTCGGGTCACTGTGGCTAATGTACCTGTTCCTTCCCTGCAGGGAGATGCTGACCTGGTACCGTTGCTGGCGCGCATGGGATGTGATGTCAGTCTGAAAAACGGCGGTATTACCGTGCAGGGGCCGGAGCAACTCGAGGCAATTGAGGTGGATATGGGGGATATGCCCGATGTGGTGCCGACCCTGGCTGTGGT
>CAZQKF010000456.1:0-2557 GCA_964593645.1 uncultured Desulfobulbus sp. | reverse complement strand
TCAGATCTCGACCTGCTCTTTCATTCGATAGCTTTTCCCCTCGATAACCAGGGTGTCGGCATGATGAAGTAAGCGATCCAGGATTGCTGAGGTAAGGGTTGCATCGTTGTTAAAGATTTCCGGCCAGTCCTTGTAGGCACGATTGGAGGTGATGATGATCGAGCCCTTTTCGTATCGATAACTGATGATCTGAAACAGAAGATCAGCACCATGCTTGTCAATGGGCAGATAGCCCAGTTCGTCCAGAATCAGCAGGGCCGGTTTGGTATATTTCTTCAGAGCCTTTTTTAATATCCCGGCAGCCTGTGCTGCAGCCAGGGTGTTGATCACATCCACTGCTGTTGTGAACAGGACGGTATATCCTTTCAAACAGGCCTGATAACCAATGGCCGTGGCAAGATGTGTTTTTCCCAACCCCACTCCGCCCAATAAAAGAACATTGGCTTTCTGGTCAATAAAGTTCAAGCGCAAGAGCTGCTGTACCTGAGCCCTGTTGATCTTTTTCGGCCATGTCCACTGGAACTGATCCAGGGTCTTCAGGACCGGAAAACGTGCCATTGTAATCCGGCGTTTAATACCATTGTCCCAGCGCAAATCGGTTTCTCCTTTGATGAGACATTCAAAATACTGCTGGTGACTCCAACTGTTCTTTGCGGCCTCATCAGCCAGAGCGCGGTATTGTTCCCCCATAAAACGCAGTTTCAGATACTCAAGCTGCTCATCGACCTTTATCGGTTTACTGTTCATCATTGCACCTCCCGGCATAGAGAGCCATGTCAGGTTGATCAAGAGAGAGTTCCAGCAGATCTTCGTTGCGGGTTAACTGCAGAGGAGCAGGATCCTCAAGAACCCGTTTTCTCTGTTCCAGCAGATTGGTAATGTACTCGCAGGAAAACGCCTTGAATGAGCAGGCATCCTCAATGGCCCTGGCAACCTGCTCCGGTTTATATATTTCACTTAAGGCAACAATCTGTCTGATATGGTGCATCAGGTTCAGCTTTCTCTCCTTCATGCCGATGTAATACTGCTCCGAACTCTCCGATAATCCAAGAAAACGCATAACCATTTTTTGATCCCGGGCCTTTTTCTTCAGCACCAGCAGAGCGCGTGGATGATCAGGATCCTCTATATCCTGTCTCCGGTCATAACACCGGGTATGGCGGGCAATCAGTTTTCCCTCGTGATAGAGACAGATCCTGTCGGTAAAGACCTTCATGGTCAATCGGCTGCCGGCATATCGGGCAGGTACCGAGTAACGGTTGGTGTCCAGGGTGACCCGAAACTGTTTTGAGGCGCGAACCTGCTGTACGGTTGCCGTATCGTAGGGATACATGGGCAGGGGCAGGAGGCAGGTAAACTCCTCGGGAAACATATCCAGCGGTCGCTTGCCGGTCTCGCCATGGAGCCGGACGTTGGCAGTGGTATCCAGCCAGTTCTTTGCAGCAGGATTGATGACTGCAAAATCGCCGGGATCAAGACCGGCCAGGAGGTTTTTCTTTACATAGCCAACTGCGTTTTCCACCATACCCTTTTCATTCCCCTTGCGTACGCCGCATGCCTTGATCCGGAAACCGTAATGGTTGGCAAAATCAAGATACCTGGGGTTGAAAACAGGCTCCTGGCCGGGGATTCTTTTTAAAACCGCTGGCTTCAGGTTATCGACCATAATGTTGGCGGGTACGCCTCCAAAAAACTCAAAAGCCCGCTGATGACAGCCTAAAAAATGTTCCATGGTCTGCGAGACCGTAAACTCCACATACATCATCCGGCACCAGCAGAGCACCATGACAAAAAAGCTCAACCGCCTGGTTGTATTACCCACACCAATGGAACCATACGATCCCCAGTCTACCTGACCGCATTCTCCAGGGGCAAAGGACAGTTTCAGGTATGCCTTTTTCTTTGGGGGACGTACCTTGCGAACATAGTCTTTGACAATGGTATAGCCGCCGGCAAAACCCTGTTCACCAATCTGCTGGTAAATCTGCCGGGCTGTATACGGGTAACGTTCCAGCATGCTGGTGATATCTTCCTTGAACGGATCAAGTTTACTCGGGCGCAAACACGGCAGGCGCAGCTGAAATCTTTTTTTGTTCATCCATCTTTCCACTGTCCGTCGGTCAAGATCCAACTCGCGACCGATCTGAGCTGCCTGCAATCCTTTTTCCCTCAGCTGTTTGATCCGGCAGAACTGTTCATAATCAATCATAATCGGCCCTCCGGTGATCCAGGGAAAGCACCTGGTATAACGGCCTTTGCCAACCGACCAATCGCTGAACAATCAGCTCCTGCCTTGCAGTTTCAAGTCCCATGTCATCCAGGCCAAGTCGGTTCGAAAGGCTTTGGTCACTGTAATAGCTCAGCCCCCGGCTATCGCTGACCGTTATGAGAAAGAGATACAGGGATGCTGCTCCCGTACTGACATGATCGATATAGCGTTCCCGGACCAGGCGATGATCCACCCAGCTGAACTGGTCAGGAACCCGGCGGACGAGGTGGGGGTAAATCGGTTGCTTGCAGATTGACATGATGACCTCCTTTGCAGGGTTGATGTAAA
>CAZQKF010000455.1:0-2561 GCA_964593645.1 uncultured Desulfobulbus sp. | reverse complement strand
GCCGCAATATCATCCTCTCGGCCCGGGCCGTTCTGGAAGAGGAACGGGAACAGCTCAAAGAACAGCTTAAGGAAACCCTGCAGGAGGGAGACAAGGTTGAGGGTACGGTCAGTTCGATCCGTGATTTCGGCGCCTTTGTCGATATCGGCGGCGTGGACGGGTTGATCCCTATTTCTGAAATTGCCTGGGGCCAGACCGACAAGGTTGAAGATGTGCTCAGCCAGGGTCAGCGGGTGGAGGTCATCATCAAACGTCTGGACTGGGACAAGGACCGTATCTCACTCAGCTTAAAAGATACCCTGGATAATCCCTGGGATCTGGTAGAAGAAAAATATGCACCGGGCAGCGTCCATGCGGGCCGGGTATCAAGGTTGGCGGAATTTGGTGCCTTTATCACCCTGGAACCGGGCATTGACGGATTGCTTCATATCTCCAAACTGGGTTCCGGGCGGAGGATCAACCATCCTCGGGAAGTCCTTGAAGCGGGCCAGGATATCACAGTAAAAATTGACGGGGTGGATACGGAACAAAAGAGAATTTCTTTAATCCCTGAAGATTACACGGCCAAAGAGGAAGAAGAAAAGAATTATACTCCGCCACCCAAGGACAGCAAACCAGCATCCATGGGGACTTTTGGTGACCTGTTGAAGGCTCAGCTGAAAGGAAAATAAGTAACAGCGAACCGCAGAATATCCAATAACGAATGTCCAATGTCGAAGGGATCAGTCTCGTTCCCACGCTCTGCGTAGGAACGAGGACTAACTTCAATATTTAATGCGCCCAAACCTGCGGTGGATCCCCACCCTAGCCTATCTCCTGCTTATCTACGCCACCCTCGGCGTTGTCCGACCACTCGCCGAACAACTGCGTTCAGCAAGCATATTGCGCTGGACTGTGCTCCTGCTGTTTGCGGGCGGCACCTTAGCTGCGGTACTCTGGAGATATAAAGAAGCAGGCAGAAAACGCATAACTGTACGCATCGTCCTGCTTAGTCTGTTAGCACTTATTGCCCTTTTCCTGCCGGGGCTTCCCGAAGAACGTCTCCATTTTTTGACCTACGGCCTGCTGGGCTGGATGATCTGCTGGAGCCTTGAACCCGGGAAACCAATGTCAGTGCGATTATGGCTGGCCGCTCTGATTCTTGTCTGGCTGGCCGGAGGAGTTGACGAACTCATTCAGTTGAAATTGCCAAGCCGGGTCTTTGATCTTCGAGATATTCTCTTTAACGGGACAGCGGGTATGCTGGGCATTGCCCTCTTTGCCACCGGAGGGAGGAAAAACTCTATTCCTACTCCCGACCAACCTCAAACATAACCAGAGCTGCGGCTACCGAGGCGTTGAGGGAATCAAAGTCCGTTGCCATGGGAATGGTGACCAGATGATCACAGAGCTTTTTCACAAGAGGCCTGATACCCTTGCCTTCACTGCCGATCACAAGCCCGATATTGCCGCTGAAATCCGTTGTGAAAATTGAAGCTGCATTCCGGTCAACCACTGTGCCGTACATCCAGAATCCTTTCTCTTTAAGGAGTTTCAAGGTGTCGGCAAGATTCACAACCTGGCAGATGCAGAGATGGGAAATGGCTCCGGCCGATGTCCGGGCCACGGTGCCGGTCAGGGGGGCACTGCGTTCCCGGGTCAGGATAACGTGATAAAAGCCTGCTGCCAGGGCAGAGCGGAGGATGGAGCCCAGGTTGCGCGGATCCTGGATGGAGTCAAGAATCAGAATCCGACCGTTCCCGGCCAGAGCCTGATTGATCAGTTCTGCAAGGGAGGAAAAACCGGCCTCGGTTTGGCGGGCAACAACGCCCTGGTGTTTGCAGCCCCGAGGGGTACCCAGTCGATCAGCTTCAACAAACCGAACCCGTATCTTAGCCTGCCGGGCAGTGTCAATAATCTCCTGCAGTTTGGGGCCGGCCTTACCCTTTTGGATCAGCACTTCGCTGAGACTGCGCGGGGTTTTGTTCAGAGCTTCCTGAACGGTATTGACTCCCCAGAGCAGATCATCGGCAGCAGTCTCCCTGGTGACAACAGCTTTACCGTATTTTTTGGGAGGTCTGTTTGTTTTTGCCATGGTTGTATAGAGTTCCTTAGCGTACAGCCTTTATTGTGCTACCATCTATCCCGCGTCTTCTCCGACAGCGTTCGGCTATAATGATCGATCGCAGGGCCTCCACCGCATCTTCCAGCCGGTCATTGACAACCAGGTAAGAGTACTCATCGGCCTCTTCCATTTCACGGGCAGCATTGGCAAGACGTACCCGCAGACTCTCTTCGCTCTCCGTGCCCCGGCCGCGCAAACGGCGTTCCAGCTCAGTAAGAGAGGGCGGAGCAATAAAGACAGTGACCGGATCAGCGTTTTGACGAATCTGGGCAGCGCCCTGGACATCAATATCAAGCACCACGTCCAGACCTTCATGCAGCCGGGTTTCGACCTCCTGCCTGGAAGTTCCGTACATATTGGTATGTACATCCGCCCATTCCAGAAAACCAGACGGTTTCTGATCCCGAATGGCCTTGAACTGCTCGCGGTTGACAAAGTGATAATCTCGGCCGTCCTG
>CAZQKF010000454.1:0-2562 GCA_964593645.1 uncultured Desulfobulbus sp. | reverse complement strand
TCGGATTCAGCGTTAGTGAGACGAGGCAGGGCATTGAACTGCATTATAATGCAACTGGGGAGTAATTTACTTGCTTCTCTCCGCCTGCAGGTGCACAATAGAAACTGAACTTTTTTTCTTGCACCCCATAACTTTATTCATATTTTTCCATGAGCCTACTGAGCAGCGACAATCTCCTTGATCTTCTCATCAAACAGGGCATTCTTTCTCCAAAACAGAAGCAATATATTGTCCTCCATAAAGGGAAGCAACGCCAGAAACTCCTGAGAACCAAGGGCGGACGCAGGCAGGACGACAACCAGAAAATGGGCAAAGGGTTTCCTGATCTGGTGGATATCACGGTTTCCTTAAATCTCAAAGCTCCGGGTACAAAAGATACCTTTCTTACAGAGGAAATTATTATGCGGGCCGTGGGTAAAGCCCTGCATATTCCCTTTAAGAAGCTTGACCCGTTGGATCTTGACATGGACATCGTCACCAAGACGATTTCCCGCTCTTTTGCCTTAAATCATCTGATCCTGCCCTTTGCTCTGCAAAATGGTATTCTGGAGGTTGTCACCTATCATCCGGACAACGAGAGCGTACTGGAAGATATTGAGCGGGCAAACCAGGTCAAGGTTCGTCCCTCCCTGAGCACGCGATCGGATATTAAAAAAATTCTGGCTGAGTTTTTCGGATTTCAACACTCCATTACAGCTGCAGAAAATCAGTTTACCACCCCCGGTACCGGGTCAACTGTGGATGTCGGCAATCTGGAACAGTATGTCAAGCTGTCCAGCGGTATGGAACTCAGTTCCTCTGACCAGCACATCAAGTCGGCGGTTAACCATCTCTTTCAGTATGCCCTGGAGCAGCGGGCCAGTGATATCCATGTTGAACCCAAGCGCGATATCTGCTTAATCCGCTACCGTATAGATGGTGTGTTGCATACAATTTATAAGCTGCCTAAAGCTGTGCATGCTGCTGTTACTTCCCGTATCAAGGCCTTGGCCCGCCTAGATATTGCTGAAAAACGGCGGCCTCAGGACGGCAGAATTAAAATTGGCAGGCAGGGAGGAAAGGAGGCCGAACTCCGTGTCTCCACCATTCCCGTTGCCTTTGGTGAAAAGACGGTTATGCGTATCCTTGATCCGGATATTATCTTCCAGGATCTTGACGGTCTTGGGTTTTCCAGGCGTGATAGGGTCGTCTATAACAGTTTTATGAGCGCACCCCACGGTATTGTGCTGGTGACCGGCCCGACCGGCAGTGGTAAATCAACCACTCTGTATTCTACCCTTAAGAAGATAGCCTCGCCTGAGATTAATATTGTGACGGTGGAAGATCCGGTGGAGATGGTCTATGATGAGTTTAACCAGATCGCAGTGCAGGCGCAGATCGATGTGACATTTTCAACCATCCTGCGAAATATTTTGCGTCAGGATCCTGATGTTATTATGATTGGTGAGATTCGAGATCTGGATACTGCCACCCATGCGGTTCAGGCCGCCTTGACCGGCCATCTGGTGTTTTCTACCCTCCATACTAATGACGCGGTTTCCACCATTATCCGGCTGGAGGATCTGGGGCTGGAACCCTTTCTTATCGGCTCCACCATGTTAGGGGCCCTGGCCCAGCGGCTTGTCCGTAAGATCTGTACCCACTGTATCGAGCCCTACGAGGAAGAGGCCGTGAATCTGCAGAAAATGGGTTTTCCTGTTGCTGGTCAGGGCAAGATTGAACTGCGGCGGGGCAAGGGGTGCAAGGAATGCCGGGGAACCGGCTACTCCGGACGTCTGGGTATATTTGAGATCTTTCCCATGTCTGAAAAAATCAAGAAACTGGTCATGGAAAAGGCCACGGATTCCGAATTACGCCAGGTGGCCATTCGTGAAGGTATGACAACTCTGCGTGAAGATGCCTGGCAAAAGGTTCGCAGTGGTCTGACCACAGTGGCAGAGGCGCTGCGGGTGACCGGTGATCTGTAAAGTGCGGATTATGAATTGTCCAACCTTGCCAACCTGTACCGGAGTGCTTACCTCTCTTTCTCATGAAAGTTGTCTGTAAAAATAAAAAAGCCTTCCATGACTATCATATCGATAAGACCATGGAGGCAGGCATGGTGCTTACCGGGCCGGAGGTCAAATCGCTCCGTGCGGGTCGGGCAAATATAAAAGACGGCTATGCCCGGCTGAAAGACGGTGAAGTGTATCTGTACAATGTTCATATCTCCCCCTATGCCTTTGCCACCCATTCAGCAACTGATCCTCTGCGAATGCGTAAACTGCTGCTGCATAAACGGGAGATTCGCAAGCTGATCGGTAAGATGAAGGAAAAGGGGGTTGCCTTAATCCCTCTCAAGATATACTTTATCCATAATGGCAAGGCAAAAGTGGAACTGGGCCTTGCCCACGGTAAAAGGCAGTATGATAAACGGGCTGCCTTAAAAGAAAAACAGTCCAACCGTGAACTGCAGCGAGTAATGAAAAAAGATTTTTAGATTTTTCAGTTACCGGAAGATAAAAAACATGGGGGTGAAACGGATTCGACGGGGATATGAAAGCTCAACGTTGCATGCCGAGT
>CAZQKF010000453.1:0-2575 GCA_964593645.1 uncultured Desulfobulbus sp. | reverse complement strand
GAACCACGATGAACACGGATATTTTTTTAAGGATAGATAGAAAGAGAATGGGAACAACACTTGAGGCTCTGGTACAAGATCATGCAGAAGAGCTGGCTGAATTGCAGCAGAAGATCGGCTATACCTTTACCAATATACAACTCCTGCAGATTTCTCTGGTACACAGCTCCTTTGCCTTTGAGCGTCTTGACTGCGGCCGTCATAATGAGACCCAGGAATTTTTGGGTGATGCGGTGCTGGATTTAACAGTGGGATATATCCTCTTTTCTCGTTTTCCTGAACTGCGTGAAGGCAAGTTGACCAGGATTCGTTCTGCCCTTGTCAACGAAACCGGACTTGCCGGAATGGCCCGGGCCATTGATCTGGGCAAATATTTGTTGCTGGGGCGTGGTGAAGATGCCTCCCGGGGCCGGGAAAAATCATCTATTCTCTCCTGTGCCTACGAGGCCATGGTGGGTGCCATGTTTCTTGACGGCGGTTATGACGTGGTCCAGAAATATGTGGAACAAACCTTCGGCCCCCTGATTGAACAGGGCGGAGACCTGTTGACATCGACAGATGCCAAGAGCGGCCTGCAGGAACGGCTGCAGGAGCAGTATAATGAAGGGCCGTCCTATGTGCTCGATACCGAAGAGGGACCGGCCCATGCCCGGATATTTACTGTATCTGTCCTGTTTCGTGAGGAGATTCTCGGCTCGGGCAGGGCCTCGAATAAAAAAGAGGCGGAGCAGCAGGCAGCTCGGGCTGCCCTGAACTTTCTGGATGCACAAGAAATCAGTGACAACTGAGTAATGCCGCTGGTTATCCCCATTTTTATCCCCCACGAGGGATGTCCCCACTGCTGCGTGTTCTGTAACCAGCGACGGATCAGCGGGTTTACGGAAAAGCCGGTCAGTGCTGCAGATGTTCGCATCACCATTGAAAGCTGGCTTGCCCGGGAACACAATAGCAGGCGCCTGGTGCAGGTAGCCTTTTACGGCGGTAGCTTTACCGGTCTGCCCAGGCAGCGGCAGCAGGACCTGCTTGCTGCAGTTGCCCCTTTTGTAGTGCAGGGCAAGGTACAGACTGTTCGTCTCTCCACCCGGCCGGATTATATTGACGTTGAAAGGGTCGATTTTCTCAAAGCTCGCTCGGTCTCTATTGTCGAGCTTGGTGTCCAGTCCATGGATGACGGAGTGCTGGCAGCCTCCGGTCGCGGCCACACTGCAGCAGACGTTGAGCGGGCGGTTGCCGTGCTCCGGAATGCCGGGATGGAGACAGGTATTCAGCTGATGCTCGGTCTGCCCGGTGAGACCCGCCGAATTATGATGGACACTGTGCATCGCATTATTGATCTGCAACCGGATTTTGTTCGTATCTATCCGGTGCTGGTTGTCCAAAACAGTGCGCTGGCAGATCAATATACCCAGGGTAATTACCTACCCCTCAGCCTGGACAAGGCTGTGATCATGGCGGCCTGGATGAAGAAAAAATTTGACCGGGCAACCATTCGGGTGGTACGGATGGGGCTGCAGGCCGGGCCGGATCTTGAAGAGTCCCTGATTGCCGGCCCCTGGCACCCGGCATTTGGCGAGTTGGTTAAATCCAGAATCATGCTGCAGCAGACAAGAAGACTGCTGGCAACTGTTCTGCCGGGTACTACAAAAAAAATGTCAATTTCTCCAAAAGATCGGTCAGTCTTCCAGGGCATGAATGCAAAAAATAGATTACGATTACAAGAGCTGAATTTGACGGAACGCTTTACCCTGACCACAGACCCCAACCAGCAGCGAAATACGGTCCGCCTGATACCTGAAACCTGATACCTCATACCTGTTACACACATCCATGCTCAGCATTAACAACCTCAGCCTGCAATACGGCTATAAACATATCTTTCGCAACGTCTCCGCCCAGGTTCACGATGGTGACCGTATAGGTCTTGCCGGAGTCAACGGCACCGGCAAATCTACCCTGCTTAAAATCATGTGCGGTGACCTGGAGACGGATTCAGGCGTGGTTACCCGCGCATCCTGGTTCACTGTGGCCTATCTGCCCCAGGAAATAACCATTGAGCTGACTAGCCGTACCCTGTTTGACGAGGCTGAAACCGCCTTTGACGAGGCCCTGGCCCATCAAAGAGAGTTTGATGAGATCGGAGAACGTCTTGCACTGCTTGATGAATCCAGTCCCGAGCTTGCCAAGTTGCTGGATCGGCAGGGCGAACTGCAGCACCTGCTGGAAGGCCATGATATTTTTCGGATTCGTCCGGCCATAGAACGAATTTTATTTGGGCTTGGTTTTTCCAAAACCGACCTGGAACGACCGGTTTCTGATTTTTCCGGCGGTTGGATCATGCGGCTGCTGCTTGCTAAGCTGCTCTTGCAAAAGCCCTCCCTGCTGCTGCTTGATGAGCCCACCAACCATCTGGATCTTGATTCGTTGACCTGGATGGAGGATTTTCTGGTGCAGTACCAGGGTGCCATGGTGATTATCTCCCATGACCGGGCCTTTCTTGACCGGGTAACCTCCAAGACCTGGGAGCTCAGCTTGGGGCGATTGACCAGCTACAAGGGCAATTACTCCCATTATCTGG
>CAZQKF010000452.1:0-2578 GCA_964593645.1 uncultured Desulfobulbus sp. | reverse complement strand
GGAATGGGACTCGCTGCTCATTGTCTTTTTAACTCGGTTGAACACGCTCTGTACTGAGCGCGGAATTAAGGTTGACCTGAGCCGGATCCCGGCAGGCGCCCGCCAACTGCTCAACCTGGCAGCTGCAGTTAAAAAAAATAATACCGCCCCTGTTTCCACCCATCCCGGCCTTGTTTCCCGAATCGGGAGTACAGCCCTGCAAGTCTTTGATTCCGGCCGTGAAATGGCCCGCTTTACCGGGGAAGTTATTTCAGAACTGATTCTTGTCATCCGAGGAAAATCCTATTTCCGCAAACAGGATTTCTTTTATTTTATCCAGTCAACCGGTGCAGAAGCCCTGCCCATTGTCTCACTTATTGCCGTCCTGGTCGGGGTAATCCTGGCCTTTGTCGGTGCTATCCAACTCGCCATGTTCGGGGCGGAGATATATGTGGCAAACCTGGTTGCTCTGGGTATGGTGCTGGAGATGGGCGCCATTATGAGCGGAGTTATCATGGCTGGACGAACCGGTGCCTCCTTTGCCGCCCAGCTCGGAACCATGCAGGTATCTGAAGAGATTGATGCCCTGCAGACCATGGGTATTGCACCGGTGGGGTTCCTGGTGCTGCCCAGGATGCTGGCCCTGCTGTTCATGATGCCCCTGCTCTGCGTGTATGCCGACATTCTTGGTATTATCGGCGGTGCCCTGATCGGCGTGCTCATGCTCGACATTGCCCCTGTCGAGTATGTTCGCCAGACCCTGCATGCAATTTCCCTGAGTCAGTGCAGCCAGGGTATTATCAAGAGTGTTGTCTTTGGCCTGCTGGTCGGCTTTTCCGGCTGCTACCAGGGCATGCGCTGTGGACGCAGTGCTTCAGCCGTTGGTGAGGCCACGACCCGGGCCGTTGTCATGGGTATTGTCCTGATCGTGGTTTCCGATGCGATTATGACCATGCTCTTTAACTATTTTCAGATCGGTGTGTAATGGCAGTGGATGCAACAAAGACAACCGTGCTCAGTGTGCATGATCTGACCATGGCCTATGGTGAATATGTGCTGCAGCGCGATATCAGTTTCACGGTCAACCGGGGTGATATTTTCTTTATCATGGGCGGTTCCGGCTGCGGAAAATCAACCCTGCTGCGCCACCTGATCGGCCTGAAGGAACCGATACAGGGCAAAATACTGTATGGTGATATTGATTTCTGGGCCCTGAAAGATGAAGAACGGGCTGCGGTGATGCATCATGCCGGAATCCTGTACCAGGGCAGTGCTCTCTGGAGTTCCATGACCCTGGCTGAAAATGTGGCCCTGCCTCTGCAGCATTATACCGATCTTAAGCCTTCCCTGATCCGCGATCTAGTTCATTTAAAACTGTCGTATGTGGGTCTTGTCGGCTTTGAAGATTTTTACCCATCCCAGTTGTCAGGCGGTATGCGCAAACGAGCCGCCATTGCCCGGGCCATTGCCCTGGATCCACAATTTCTCTTCTTTGACGAACCCTCAGCCGGACTTGATCCAGTCAGTGCCAGACGCCTTGATGAGCTTATCATGGAACTTCGTGATACACTGGGGGCAACCTTAATTATTGTCAGCCATGACCTGGCATCTATTTATTCCATTGCCGACAACTCGGTTTTTTTAGATAGTACTGCCGGAACTATGCTGGCCACCGGAGATCCAAAACAGCTGCTTAAGACATCCAGCGACCCAACGGTTATTGATTTTCTTACCCGAGGCACAGGCAACAGGGAGGTACCCTGCCAATGAGTAAACACGCAAACCCAGCCCTGGTCGGCACCTTTGTGATCGGCGCAATTACCCTTGTTATTGCCTCCATCCTGGTTGTCGGCAATATCCGTTTAAACAGGGAAAGCTACCGCTGCGTGCTCTACTTTAACGGTTCCCTGCACGGACTTGACGTTGGTGCACCGGTAACGTACCGGGGTGTGAGCATCGGCAAGGTTGGAGCCATTGAAATAGCCTTTGACCGCAAGGACAACAACTACCATATCCCGGTATATGTTGAAATTAACGGCGACGGTGCCCGACTGCAGGATAATTATCGTGAGGCCGGGTTTGAAGATCCTGAAGAGTTCTTTGAATCGCTGGTTCAAAACGGATTGCAGGCAAAACTCAAGATGAACAGCCTGGTCACAGGTAAACTCTATATTGAATTTACCTTCAGCGAAAAAAAAACCGAGATCCCGCTTATCCGGAAAAATGGGTTTCTGTTGATTCCCACCGTGCCCTCGGGCCTGGAACAGTTTACCCAGGCAATGGAATCCCTGCCCGTAAAACAGCTGGTGGACAAAACATTGTCTGCATTGAGCGGTATAGATACCCTGGTCAATGATCCCGAACTGCGTAACGGCATTGCAGCATTGAGCAACACCATGACCCATGTTGACGGACTGGTTACCGGGGCTGAAAAAAAGCTGGCTGCGCTGAATCCTCAAATCAGCCAGCTGCTTGAAGATTTTTCCGCTGTGGCGACTGCCAATCGGTTCAAATTCGCTGAGTCAGACTGATTTCGCGAAAGAACATCGCTTCGCCCTGCAGCACATCCATGGGCAACAACCAATGTAAGCAAGACAAC
>CAZQKF010000451.1:0-2589 GCA_964593645.1 uncultured Desulfobulbus sp. | reverse complement strand
AGGAGCGGCGCCCTCGCCGCGATATACTTCCTGGAAAAGGTGACGGCCGACCCCTAAGGGTCGACCGTCGAGGAAGAAGAACCATGGTTTGTCAGCATAATTCAGGGGTAATGCTTCCATTCCATGTATTGATCGGAAAACCGAGGCCTTCTAATCAATCACTGTGTCGAGGCAGCTCATCTAATCCGCCGCCCCGAGCTGTCTTTAAACAGGTACTGCAAAGGTACCCGCATTGCTTCATTTCAAACTGTTTCCCCGCTTCACCACAACACCGAAAAGTGACGGCCGGCCCCAATGGCCGACCGTCTTGCGAAGGAGAAAACAAGACACGGAAAGACTGGCGATCTTCCTGTGCCCTATTGACCGAGCAGCGCACCAGCTGCCCAGCCAATTACGGAGCCCGGGAGCAGGCCGAAACCAATGACCCCAAGCAATGCCAGTCCGAGTACAGTTGCTATACCCGGCGAATAGTTGATAACCTGTTTCTCTTCTGGGTCGCTCATATACATATAGCGAACAACGCGAAGGTAGAAAAACGCTGAAATCGCGCTGAAAACAACAGCCAGAAGAACGGTTTTTGTGAAACCGGCCGCCAATGCCGCCTTGAGCAGATAGAATTTGCCGATAAAGCCTGCCGTTGGCGGAATACCGGTCAGCGAAAACATGAACACCAGCATCAGGGCAGCGGCAAGAGGGTTTGTTTTTGCAAGGCCTCGATAATCTTCCAGGGATTCATGATGGGCGCCCCCGGAGGAACAGAGAATGAGTATTGCAAAGGCGCCCATATTCATGAATCCATAGAAAAGGAGATAGTTCATTGTAGCTGACAGCCCTTCGGCTGTTCCGGCCATGATTCCAAGCAGGGCATACCCGGCATGGGCTACAGCCGAATAGGCCAGCATCCGTTTTATACTTGTCTGCGCAAGAGCCGTAATATTGCCCACGGCCATGGTCAGAATGGCCAGCACTGAGAGCAGTGTGGACCATTGATCCTGGAAAAGAGGAAATCCCGAGGCCAGTACCCGGCCGAAAACAGCAAAACCTGCTGCCTTGGGACCAACCGACATGAATGCGGTTATGACCGTGGGAGCACCCTCATATACATCCGGTGTCCAGAAGTGAAAGGGGGCAATGGCCACCTTGAAGCAGAAAGCAGCTATCATGAGTCCCAGGGCGGCCATCAGCGCGGGGTTTGTTGCCAGGGAAGTGGACGCGGTTATGGAGGCGATTTCCCTGATATCCGTGGTGCCGGTCAGTCCGTAGACCAGTGACATGCCATAGAGCAGAATTGCCGAGGCAAATCCGCCCATGAGAAAATACTTGATGGCAGCTTCTCCACAACGCGGTTCCGCTTTGTGCATCCCCACCAGACAGTACACAGACAGGGCCATGAGCTCCAGGCCCAGATACAGAACCATAAGATCTCCGGCCGAGGCCATGATCAGCATGCCCGTGGCTGAAAGAAGCATGAGGCTGTAATACTCCCCCTGGTACAGATCATGTTTGCTGTTATGGTACTCGCTCATAAGCGCTGTCATGATAACCGCCAGCAGACAGATGACTTTAAAAAAGACAGCATAGCCGTCTATGACAAACATCCCGCCAAAAGTCGTTGCGTTTTTCTCTCCCATGACCATACCCAGGACGGTTACGGTTCCCAGGACGGTAATCCAGGGCAGCAGCTGCCGCTGACGGGGAAGAAAGAGATCTAAAATGATCAGGAGCAGTGCGACACACACCAGCATCATTTCCGGGAGAAGCGGCCCAAAGGCAGTAAAGTCGGGTACAGGTATATTCATCATTTTCGTTCCAATTACTTGACTGGTATTTCTCGTTTAGCGAGCCACCATTGCCGTTACATGGCTTGCCTGTTCCGCCAGGGCCGGTGCTGCGCCGTGTACCTGCTCCAGCAGGTGTGCAACTGAAACATGCATGAAACTGAGCATGCTTTCAGGGTACAGACCTATCCAGAAAATCAGTATCACCATCGGTATCAGGGTGGCTATTTCCCGTGGTTTCAGCTCGGCCAATCCCATAACTTTTTTATTGATTGGATTAAAGAATATCCGCTGGTACAGCCAGAGCATGTACCAGGCCCCCAGAATCAATCCGCTTGCAGCAACCAATGCGATCCAGGGACGGGTAATGAAACTCCCCAGCAGGATCAAGAATTCCCCGATAAAGCCGTTAGTCCCGGGCAGGCCGACTGCGGCCAAGGTAAAGAAGAGAAAGAAAGAACCAAAAACCGGCATGGTGGAGGCCAGTCCGCCATAATCTGCAATGACTCGTGTATGTGTCCGTTCGTACACCATGCCGATGGAGAGGAACAGGGCCCCGGTAACCACACCATGGTTGATCATCTGGAGAATGCCCCCTTCCATGCTCTGCGTGTTCAGGGCATACAGGCCAAGGGTAACAAACCCCATATGACTGACCGAGCTGTAGGCAATGAGCCGCTTGAGATCGGTCTGGGCCAGGCAGATAATTGCTCCGTAGACAATGGCAATGAGTGAGAGCACAATCATCGGAATCATCATGGCTAAGGTGGCGTCCGGCAGGATGGGCATGGAAAACCGGAGAAACCCATAA
>CAZQKF010000450.1:0-2599 GCA_964593645.1 uncultured Desulfobulbus sp. | reverse complement strand
TCTGGCTGATGAAATGCAGCCTGTTCTGCCACGTAAACCGGAGATCAAAGATCTTAACCTTAATCTGAATCTGCTCGATATTTTGACTGATGAAGCCGGGAATCCCCGCAAACAATCACCAAGCAGTCTTGAGACGCTGATGACGTCACCATTGGCCTGGTTGCTGGGTCGCACAGGCCTTGAACCCAACGAGTGGGAACCCGAAAAACTTGATGTTATGTCAAAAGGAACTGTGGCACATGCTGTTTTTGAGTCACTGTTTGCTCCCGGCCAACCCCTCCCCAGCGAGCAAGAGGTGGAACAATCGGTTCCGATGTTACTTTATGAAAAAATTGTCGCGCTTATCCCGTTTCTTAACCGTCCCGAGTGGCGGGTCGAACGCTACCATCTGGAACGGGATATCCTCAACGCTGCACACCGATGGCGTGAAGTTCTCAACTCCATTGGGGCTAAAATTCTCGGCGTTGAAGTGTGGCTGAGGGGAGATTTGAATCAACAACCGATTCACGGCAGTGCCGACCTGTTGATGGCGCTGCCCGACGGCAAAATCTACGTTGTCGATTACAAAAAGAGTTCCAGCAAAAAACGAAAAGAACGGATGGGGAAAGGTTATGACAGCCAGGCATCGCTCTACCGGATTATGCTGCAGACCGGAGAAGGTAAATTTCGATCATCAGACGGCACAATAGTGACAATTGACGGTGATCAAGAAATTGGTGCCCTTTATTACCTGATGAATGACCAGGTGGCTCTGGCTGACACTGCAGGTTGGATTACCCACAATCTGCGCGATTTTGAAGAGCTGGGAGCCGATGTTTCGGCAAATGCTCTCCCATTGATTCGTGACCGTCTCACTCAGGTCAGACAGGGACGGATCATCCTCAATAACACAGGGGATGAAAAATGGTACGACAAAAACGCCGGGGTCACCTTGTACGCATTGGACAACAGTCCACTTATCCGCATGTTCATGCACAAAGAACAACCGCAGGGGAAATAAATGGCACTTGAGAAACTGACGATTATCCCTGCCGGAGCGGGATCGGGAAAAACCTACACTATCCAGACAACCCTGGCACAATGGATTCGCGATAACGAGGTTGAACCCGACCGCATTGTTGCTGTCACCTTCACTGAAGCTGCCGCTGCCGAACTGCGTGAACGTATCCGCACCGAACTGGTGCAACAACAGAGACACCATGATGCTCTGAAACTTGATCAGGCCTATATCTCAACGATTCATGGTTTTGGGCTACGTTTACTTGGAGAATTCGCCTTTGATGCTGGTCTGAATCCATCACCCCGTCTGTTGACCGAAGATGAAGAGAACATCCTGATTCGTATTGCGCTGACCCGCAGCGATGAAGCGGTTGAGGTGATGAAAAATTTGACCCACTTCGGCTACCGTTACGACTTTAACACTGGTAACGATGCAGAAACACAATTTCGAAGTGTTGTCCTTGGGTTGATGGGGAAATTACGCTCCATCGGCCATTTTGACGATGACCCCGACCTGACCCAGCAGGCTCTGGAGCGCATCAGCTCCCTCTATGGAACGGTCAGACAGGCAGAGGTTCTCCAGAATAATCTTGTTCGGACGGTCAAAAGGGTTTTGGAGATGTTTCCTGACGATATTTCGGAAACCTGCAGCACTAGCGGCGTCAGAAAAAAGATTCGTGCTGATCGTAACCTGCTCCAGAAAGCGGTAAACGAAAAGAATCTGCGTTCCAACTGGAAGCTGTGGCAACAGTTGCGTGAACTGCAGATGTCGACCCCGCGGAACCCCCTCCCGGAAGAATACGACGCCTTGATTTCGGAGGTTATCGCTGCTGCTGATGGACTTGTCGATCATCCGGGTCCATTGCAGGATGCGTTAAATCACGCGCGAGCCCTTCTCGATACCGCTCAAAATGCACTGGGGACTTACTCCGAACATAAGATACAGCGAGGATTGCTCGATTTTCCTGACATGCTGGCACTGACACAACAGATGTTGCTGGAACACCCGGAAGTCCTCAAAGTTCTCTGCCAGCGCTTTCAATGCCTGATTATCGATGAGTTTCAGGACACCAACCCCCTTCAGTTTGCCATGCTCTGGGCGTTCCGCAAAGCGGGTATCCCGACTTTGGTCGTCGGTGATCTAAAACAGGCGATCATGGGATTTCAGAATGCTGATGCCCGCCTGCTGGCCGAATTGCAGGCTCAGAACCTGGCAGTGTGTCAACCCCTCACCGGCAACTGGCGAACCCACCCGCAACTGATGCCGTGGGTCAACGATATCGGTGCAGGTCTCTTTGGTGATGACTATACTCATCTCACTCCCAAAGCCGATTTTGCCAGTTCACTCTCACCTTTGGAAGTCATCGAATTTACCGCCAAAGCAACAAACAAAACCCGTGGGGAGCATACCGTCACCCGAATCAAGGATCTTCTCGATGATGAAAACTGTCATGTTTATGATCGCCACTTGAAGACGACTCGTCCCATCCGTGGTGGTGATATTGCGGTGATCTGCCCGGGAAATGAGCGTTTGAAAAGTTATGCTGATATTTTCCGGACTGCCGGGATTCGGACCCGGATTAATCAGGATGGCTGGTTT
>CAZQKF010000449.1:0-2604 GCA_964593645.1 uncultured Desulfobulbus sp. | reverse complement strand
AGGAACTCCAGCGTGACCAGTCCCGACTCGAACTTGACCAGTTGCAGGCTGAAGCGGAACATCTGCAGGAACTCCTGAGCCGGTACACAGTTAAGGCCCCGAGCGGCTGGCGCATTATTGAGCGAAATATTGAACCCGGCCAGTGGGTGGCAAGCGGCAAGGTGCTGGCCAGGGCCGGTGATTACCGAACTCTGCTTATCCCCCTGGCTGTTACCCAGGCAGAGCTGTACAGTCTGCAGCAGAGCAGGGAAATACGTATCTCCCTGCCTGCACATTCCCTGGACGGCAGGGCATCGCTGTACACGATTTCCCCTGGATTTGATCCCGTTACCCGCAAAATACAAATTGAACTCCTCATTGCCCAGGCCACATATTCTGCAATGCCCCTGCAGCAGGGCGGCCTACGGGTGGAAATTCCCATCCGTATTCCTGATCCCATGCACGCATTCCTCATCCCGGCAGATGCGGTTGAAGAACGCTACGAGGAACACTGGCTGACCCGGCCCGACCGCAGCCGGGTACGGGTTATTGTCCTCGGCCCGGCATCCAAACCGGGAGAATCCACGGATCTACTCCGTATCACCTCACCTGAGATCAAGGCAGGGGACACCTTTATCCTGCCCGCAGCCGACCCTGACCAACCGTGACCCCCTTTATCCGCTTCACCCTGACCCAGCGGGTTCTGCTCAACCTTTTTTTTGTGCTGCTCATGGTTATCGGGGCCTGGGCCATGCTGCGCTCACCGGTTGAACGCTATCCCAATATCCATTTCGGCAAGGTATACATCGATACCTTTTATCCGGGCGGCTCGCCCCGAGATGTTGAGGCCCTGGTTACCCGTGTAATAGAAGATGCCCTGGAAAATCTGGACGACATGGAATACATCATGTCCCACTCCTATCGCGAGCGCTCCTCCATTCTGGTTAAGTTTGCTGATGATACGGACTATGAAAAAATCTATGACGAGCTGCGCTTCAAGGTACAGGGTATTCTCCAGGATCTGCCTGCCGAAATTGATCCGCCGAAATTCAACTACCTGGATGTCAACGACTGGTTTCCTGCCATTTCCGTCAATATCTTAGGTGATCGAAATAACCGCGCCCTGACTCTCATTGCCGAGGATCTTAAACCGAGACTGGCCCGTATAGACGGCTTAAAAGAGATCAAGCTGGTGGGCGAATATGTGCGCGAGTTCCATGTCCTCCTCAATCCGGAGCGTATGCAGGCAAACGGCATCACCTTTGATCAGGCCGCAGCCGCCCTGGGCCGGGCCAATATCGTTATCCCGGCCGGAGATTTTATTACACCAAGCGGTGAACTGATGATCCGGGTGGACGAACGGTTCCGCACCCGGGATCAGGTCATGCAGACCATTGTTCGCATGGACGGCGACGGATCCTTTGTTCGCATAAGTGATATTGCCGAAGATGCCTTGTTGTCCCACCGCAAGCCCTTTGTCATCTCCTCGGTCAACGGTAAAGACTGCGTCAGCCTGCAGCTGATCAAGACCCGAACCGGTAATGCCGTTAAAATAGTAGAGGAAGTCCGCAAGGTCGTTGCTGACAATCAGATCCGGTACACGGCAGAAGGGGTGCAGCTTACCCTGACCCAGGACTCAACAGTCAAGATCAAAGACTCCATGCGGGTTCTGGGTATAAACCTGCTGCTGGGGGTTATTTTAGTTTCCCTGCTGATCTGGGCTGTCATGGGGCTGCGCAATGCCGCCCTGACCACCGTGGGGATCCCCTTTGCCTTTCTGGTGACCATGGCCATCATGTACCTGACCGGCAACTCCATTAACGAGATGTCCCTGTTTTCTTTTGTCCTGGTTTCAGGCATCATTGTTGACGACGCCATCATTGTGGTGGAGAATATCTACCGTCATGTCCAGATGGGAAAACAACTCGAAGATGCCGTGATCAGCGGAACGTCCGAGGTATTCCTGCCTGTTATCTCAGCCACCCTGACCACCATTGCCGCCTTCCTGCCCATGCTGATCATGAGCGGTTCCATCGGCGAGTTCTTTGCCGTGATCCCCATGGCAGTTTCCTATGCCCTGACCGCCTCGCTGATCGAATGCCTGCTGATCCTACCCATTCATTATGTCGATTACGGCCCCCGCAAAGACCAGGGGGCAAAACTCGGCAAGAGCTACCTGGTTGCAAGCGGCAACCATAGTTTTACAGTGGACGACACCCCGTTCATGTCGCTTGCCCGCAGATTTTTCAACCGGCTGCTGCAGACAGTGCTGCACTTCAGAAAATCATCCATGGCCGCGCTCACAGTTCTCTTTGCTCTTGCCCTGATTATTGCCTTTGTCTCAGTAACCGGCAAGATGAACCTTATCCGGATCACATTTTTCCCGGACGACTACTCGATCTACTATGTTGAGGTGGAAGGTCCTGTGGGCACGCCCATTGAAGCCACGCACAGCCTGATTAAAGATATTGCCCGCCAGGTCATGGAGGATGGCCCTGGTATGGCGACATCAGCTGCGGGCATGGCTGGATTTTATCTCAATGAGGACTATATGGCGGTATGGGGTCATCAGCTGGGCCATGTTATTGTTACCCTACCCGCCCTGAAAAAACGCCATTTTGAAGA
>CAZQKF010000448.1:0-2608 GCA_964593645.1 uncultured Desulfobulbus sp. | reverse complement strand
GGCAGCTTTGAGCGGGGTGACTTGCGGCTGAAGGTCAGGATCTGGCGGACAAGATCACGGGCACGCTTTGAGGCGGTATGCACCTGCCGGAGTTCGTCGATAACCGGTGAATCAGGACCGAGTTTATGCAGGGCAATTTCGGTAAAGCCCATAATGGCTGTCAGTATATTGTTGAAATCGTGAGCAATTCCACCGGCCAAGGTGCCGATAGCCTCCATCTTTTGATGTTGGCGAAGTTCCTGTTCAAGTTTTCTGCGCTCTGTAATGTCGTGTACGGAAATCTGGATATAGTCCATTTCACCGCTTTTGATTGAGTTCAGGTTAACCTCTGTTTCCCGTTTTTCTCCATTTTTTCGTTGTAAATTCCATGTGAAAAAGACTCGCTCTCCGGACATGGCCCGCTGTATGTTCTGTTGGTGCATCTCTTTAATGTCCAGTCCATCCGGCTGTTCGGCAGAGGAGAAATCAAGAAGTGTTTTGCCGATTATCTCATCTTTGCTGCAGCCGAATAGATCTTCACCCTGCTGATTGCAGCAGGTAAAAAAACCATCCTGGAGGATGAAAATCGCATCATGTGAGGTTTGATACAGAGTCTGAAAGCGCAGCTCATTATCTTCGAGCTGCTGCCTGGTCAATTCAAGCGAGGTAATATCAATGCCGACACTGAGCATTTCTGCAAAACACCCCTGCTCGTCAATGATCGGCCGGTTGCTCCACTGAATCCAGAGTGTTGAGCCATCTTTACAGATGTTTTCATTTTTATTGAGCAGGTACTGTTCCGGTTGGGCAACAATATCTTCAATCATGGATGCGAGATCCAGGCCGTCGTTGTCGGTGTGGGCAATGATCGTACCCATCATGCTTTTACCGAACAGTTCATTTGCTGTAAAACCAAATAGATCCAGACCATACTGGTTCATGAAGAGAATTGTTCCCCTGGCATCCCATCTGAGGATAATGGAATTTGTACTCTCCACCAGTTCCCTGTACAGGTGTTCCCTGGTATGCAACTGTTGAAACTGCTGTCGGATTGCATCACGCATTGTTACAAAAGCGTCTCCGAGTTCTGCCAGCTCATCATTACTGTCAATGGTAATCGGTATGTCAAGATTCCCCTCAGCCATGGATTTTGCAGCTTTGGTCAGGCTCTTTACTGGTTGGAGCAAGTGGGCCAGCAGCAGAAAAAATGCAGTAAGAACCAGGGCCATGGCAGCACAGAGAAGAATGGAGATCCCGCCAAACAGCTGCGATGCAACGGCCTTATGATGATCTGTAGGAACAACCCAGGCTATGACCCATTGCCAGGGGGCGAAGTAGGTGCAGAGAGATCGTGCGGAGTCACCGGAAGTGCAGGAGGATGTAAATGGTTTGGCCTGGGCTGCAATTTTTTTTACTGAGCGGTTTAGAGCAGTGGGGGCAGTAGATTCGGGTTGCAGCAGTATGTTTCCCCGGCTGTCAAATATTACAGGATAACCACTCTCCAGGTTGTTGTCATAAAAGAGGGTGTCGAGTTGAATCATTGTCAATTCCTGCAGATCAGTATCTGCAGCTGAGGCCGCAGCCCGCTCCTGCAGAATATTGAGTAAAATCTGCAGTTGTGCGTCATGCCGTTGGGTGTGATGCTTGGTAAAGGTTTGGGAAGAAATGTTTTGAAACAGGAGCACTCCGAGCAGGCTGAGCATCAACAGCACGCATAGAACCAGAAAATATATTTTCTGACTAAGGGCGACTTTCATCAGTTGGTTTGCAGGCGGTGGAAGAGATACAGGAAGAACGCGTTATCGAAAGAGCTTAATCGCATAAATTGTGCCTTGATGCCAATAAAGTAAATTTGCACTGAGTTTGAGAATTAAACCGATAGACCGTATACCGTAAAGACCGTACTGTCAACGAATGGTACAGCTAGTCCTGTTCCTCCACAAATCCCCAGAATGGATAATCCAGGCGATAGGAGCCGATCAATCCCGGCCCGTGTTCCCGACTGGCCACCAGCCAGAGGTCATTATGGCGCTTATCTACAGGATCATCTCCAAAGGGATCCCATTGGGGCAGCAGCACCATGGCGTTATCAGCGGAATACTCAATGTCGCCGGATCCCTTGAAAGCACCGAGCTGCGGCTGACTGTCATATTGACCATCCTCTCCCCGGGTCAATTCGGAGATGACCAGAAACGAGACATTGAACTCGTCACGAATGGCCTCCAGCTGGCGCAGCCATGCATCAATGCCGGTTCTTCGTTCGGAAAAATCTTTAAACGGCAGTTTATGAAGGCTGTCGATGACTACCAGGGTATAGTCGGAGTTGGTCTCATGGCGCAGGAAATCAATATGACTGCGCATCATTTTGGGTGTCAACTTTCGGTCGGTAACCACCCGGAACCAGGGCAGCAGGTCCTGCAGTTCCGTGCGCGCTGTCTGGAGCCTCTCCTGCTCCTCATCAGTCAATGTGCCGGACTGGATTTGGTCAACAGTCAGTCTGCTCAGGCGGCACAGGGTTCTCTGGTAGATCTTCTGGCGGCCGTTTTCAAAGTCATAGTAGATGACCGGCACCTTGTTTTTTGCCATTTCCGTTGCCGTCTGGATAAAAAAGCAGGACTTGCCGGCCTTG
>CAZQKF010000447.1:0-2619 GCA_964593645.1 uncultured Desulfobulbus sp. | reverse complement strand
TCATTGCCCATGAATCCGGCGTGCCTGATACGGTTGATCCTCTGGCAGGTTCTTTTTATATTGAACAGCTCACCGATGCCATTGAGACTGAAGCCGTGGAACTTATCAATCAGGTAGATGAATTCGGCGGAGTAGTTTCCTGTATCGAAAACGGTTTTATTGCCGGTCAGATTGAAGACTCGGCTTACCTGTACCAGCGTGAAATTGAATCCGGCGAACGCGTTATTGTCGGGGTCAATGAATTTCAGGTGGATGAAGATGTTTCCGTACCGGTCCTGCGGGTAGACCCGGCCGTGGAAGATGAACAGGTGGCCAGGCTCACCACAATAAAAACCGAACGTGACCAGGCCAGAGCCAACCAGTGCCTTGCCGATCTGGAAACTGCAGCTCGCGCGAGTGATGCCAACCTGATGGAACCGGTCATCGATGCCGTGCGGGCCTACTGCTCGCTTGGCGAAATCTGCAACGTCCTCCGTGCCGTATTTGGCGAGTATAGAGGCCGACAATGGTAGTGGAATTTTCCTACAGACAGGCCGTCATGGCCGATATTCCACTGCTGGCGGCTTATCACCGGATGATGTTTGAGGAGATGCGATCAAGCGGCGATGATAACGGTGTCAAAGATACCTGCTGCTCGCCCGCTGAACAGTTGTCATCATTTCCCACTACCCTTACGGCCCAACCAGCCACCCCTGACCTTGATTTTGTTTTGCTTGAAACGGCCCAGAAGCAGAAACTCACAGAACAGTTAGCCGATGGATCCTGTATTGCCTGGATTGCAGACTGTGCAGGCAAGCCCGTTGCCAGCGGCTGCGTGACCGTTATCAAAACCGTGCCGGTACCCGAGGATCCCACCCTTGAAACAGCCTTCCTGCACAGCGTTTACACCCTGTCCTCCATGCGCGGCCGGGGTATTGCCTCGGCAATCCTTGATAAGTTGATTACATACTGCAGAGACAGAGGATTGAAACGGATTCAGCTCAATGCCAGCGAGATGGGCAGCAGTCTGTATCAGAACAAAGGTTTTCAGCGGCTGGAGCGGGTTATGCTGCTCTGGCTGTAACAGCAATAACTCCATCTATAACCAGGAAAAAATGACAGATAAAAAACAGATGACAGATCAGGCTGCAGAGCTGTTTCTTGAACGATTTCACTGAAGTCAGGCCATTCTCGGCGCGTGCGCTGAATTATTTCGAGACGAGCCGCCCTCCAATGAACTGATGTCGGCCATGGCCCCATTCGGCGGCGGCATGGGTAGCAGCGGCCAGGTCTGCGGAACCCTGTCCGGTGCCCTGGCTGTTATCGGGTTTACCCTGGGCAAGACCGAGGCCAAAGGGCGGGATCACAAACTGATGTGGAAGCTCAGCTACCGGATGGTCAAAGAGTTTGAAAAAATCTGCGAAGAATACGGCGGCACCAACTGCAGAGATATTGCCGGAGTTAACTGGCATGACCGTGATTCCGTCCATTTTTTCTATAAAAATCCGGACAGCGGCCGCAAAAACTGCGTTAAAGTTATCCGGGAGACAAGTGAGTATTTACACGCACTGATCACGGAACATTTTCCAAAGGATAAATAAAACCCTGTACACTACCCGGATCGGTTGCAATGACGGCTCCACGAAATTACCAGCCAGCGTGCGGATTGATATCATTTCTTGATTAAAAATGCGTACAAGAGTAGTTTTGCACTTATTATGCTGAAAAAAATTGATCACATAGGCATTGCCGTTCACTCAATTGACCAGGCCAGAACCTTTTATGAACAGGCACTGGGCCTGGAATGCGAACGGATAGAAGAGGTGGCCTCGCAAAAAGTGCGCACGGCCTTTTTTACCCTGGGCGAGACCCATATTGAACTGCTCGAGCCCATGGATGACTCCAGTCCCATTGCCAAATTTCTTGAAAAACGAGGCGAAGGTATCCACCATATAGCCTATCTCAGTGATGATCTGGCTACTCAGCTTGAAAAGGCACGAGAATCCGGCTGCATGCTGATCAATGAACACCCTGTCACCGGCGCCGGAGGAAAGCAGATAGCCTTCCTCCATCTCAAGTCAACAGGCGGGGTATTAACTGAAATTTGCGAAAACCTTGAACCCTGAACTCTGAACCATTTTTCTCTATGCAAAATATTATCCAGCAACTCGATGCCAAACGTGAAGCAGCCCGCTTAGGCGGCGGCCGGGAGCGTATTGACAAGCAGCATGCCAAGGGCAAGCTGACAGCTCGGGAACGTATCGAGCTCTTTCTTGATGCGGGCAGCTTTGAAGAATGGGATATGTTTGTTGAGCACCGCTGTGTCGATTTTGGCATGGCTGATCAAAAAATCCCGGGTGACGGAGTTGTCACCGGCTACGGCACGGTCTGTGGCCGCCTGGTCTTTGTGTTCAGCCAGGATTTTACCGTGTTTGGCGGCTCACTTTCTGCAGCCCATGCCGATAAAATATGCAAGATCATGGATCATGCCATCAAGGTCGGGGCGCCGGTGGTCGGCCTGAATGATTCCGGCGGCGCCCGAATTCAGGAAGGCGTGGATGCCCTTGCAGGCTATGCAGACGTCTTTCAGCGCAATGTAATGGCGTCCGGCGTGATCCCCCAGATCTCCATGATCATGGG
>CAZQKF010000446.1:0-2623 GCA_964593645.1 uncultured Desulfobulbus sp. | reverse complement strand
TGTAAAGACGACCTTGCCCAGCAGACTGTACAACTGCTGCTTGAAGCAGGGGAGGCAATCATCCGGGAGGGTGATAAAAATCCGGACCTGTACTGCATGTGCAGCACGGCAGATGTCATCATCATTAAAGAGTATACGACATTCTGGGCCCATGTGGGTGACTGCCGCATTTATCATTATCACGAGAACGAATTTGTCCAGATAACCAGTGATCAGAATCTGGCAGGCCAACTCTTTCGGGACGGCGAAATCAGTGCAGAAGAACGTGACACCCATCCCGGCAGAACATTTCTCCTCCAGGCCCTGGGCGAAGATGATATTGAACCGGAAAGCGGCTCTTTTACTCTTGCAACGGGTGATCTCCTCCTGCTCTGCAGTGACGGCCTCCACGACCTGGTCAATGACCAGACCATTAAAACAACGCTAAACGAAACAGCCTCTCCGGCGCAAAAAGTAGAAGCATTAAAAACCCATGCCCTGCAGGCCGGGGGTGATGACAATATCGCCCTGATCCTTATCCAGGTACAATAACTCAACAACAATATCAAAAAGGTCATCTCAAATATGAGTTAAATTCAGGCCTGCCTCCATTTCACGGTCTCTCACGCCACAGCCTTATCAAAAAAACCAAAGGAACACATCAACATTAGTTGTGAGCATTTGTTCAAAACAGCAGTATCATCAGCGGTACGCAGTTTGGAACGAAAGAGGCTTCCGGGCCGCAGTGGCTATGAAAATGACTCTTTCACAAGTATGAAGAGGAGGACATCATGGGAAAGCAGTTCAATCGACGTCTTATGGCCGTTTTCGGATCCTGCCTGCTGGGCTGGACCATGACTGCCGGCATCCCTGGCGACTGTATGGCCGGAACAGCCATGATCAAGCTGATCAAGGTCCTTCATAAAAACGGAACCATCGACCAGGAGGCCTATGATGCACTGCTGGCCGCTGCCATGGAGGATCAGCAGGAACAAACCTCGGCCCGGCCTTCACAGGAGTCCATCGAAAAAACCGTTGAACAGGTTACTGAATCCAAACTGCCTAAATTCAACACCGACGGTAAACTGCAGGTAACTTCACCGGACGGGAACTTCAAATTCCGTATCGGCGGCAGGCTGCAGGCGGATGCTGCGGCATATTCCAATGACACCGGCACCTGGAAGGACTCCGACCTTGAATCCGGCACCGAGGTTCGCCGCTCACGTATCTTTCTGTCCGGCTCCCTGTGGAAGGACTGGACCTTTAAAACCCAGTGGGAGTTTGCCTACAACCGGACACGGCTCAAGGACCAGTTGATCAGTTACAAGGGATTCAATCCCCTGGAACTGACTCTGGGTAACTTCAAGGAGCCCCAGGGATTGTCCGCCATGACAAGTTCCAATTACGGCCCGTTCATGGAGCGTCCCATAGCAGTTGATACCTTTGAGCCCTACCGGAAAATGGGCTTCAGGCTTCATTATAACACCGAGTTTCATGGGGCCTGGACCGCAGCAACCGGTGTTTACGGCGGAGGTATCAACCTGCCCGACACGATCAACGGCGAGGGCTGGGGCATACCGGCCCGCCTCACCTGGGCCCCCATTCATGAGAAGAACAAGGTTCTTCACTTCGGAACCAGTATCGAATACAGGGCACCCGATGATTCCAACAGATTTATCTACCTTGCCCGGCCCGAATCCCACATGGCCAACCACGCCTTTGTCAATACGGACATCATTGAAAACGTGGATTACCGCCTGCTCAATCAGGTCGAGGTTCTCGGCATCATGGGCCCATTTTCCCTGCAGGGCGAATATCTGTGGAATACTGTCAACCGAAGGGCTGATGCGGATACTCTTAATTTCTCCGGCGGTTATGTCCTTGGCAGCTGGTTTCTCACCGGTGAGTCCAGGAGCTACAAAACTGCCTACGGATCATTCAGCCAGGTCAAGCCCATTCATCCCATCCTCGGGGGAGGAATCGGGGCCTGGGAACTGGCGGCCCGCTACTCCACCGTCGACCTCAGTGACGCTGAAATCCAAGGTGGCAGTGAAGACAACCTGACCCTGGGCTTGAACTGGTATCCCGGAACCAATGTCCGCTTCATGTTCAACTACATCAAGGTACTTGACGTCTCGGTTGACAGCGAGGACAGCTTTGATAACGTCAGCCCGGATATCTTCCAGTTCAGAACACAGTTTTATTTTTAGACCGCTTCAAGCAGTCTACGGCTCAACTGCGTAAGAAGAGTACAATCGGCTCAGCAGAGCCCTCATACATACATTACCAGTTAGTGCCTGTCCACAAATGAGGATTTCGTTACAATGAAGTAGCAGGGAATGATCGTTGACCTAACCGTAAAGAAACACACATCTTTACTCTCCCAGCTGGTCGTTTCCCATTCCGTATAAAGAATTCCTTCACTGGTAAATGAGGCAGGCCGGCAACACAAGGCGGATCATCGGAACGATGGGATTGCCTGGGTATTTTTTGGCTCTATTTGACTCTGGGGCAGCCTGTTCTTCTGTCTGCCTCAGAGTCTGATCCTTCCTCAACCCCCTGTGGTTGTTACCTATTCACATTCTGAGCGGTCATCAGGGGTGAACTCCATAGTCCCGGCGGCTCCTTCAGGAATGGTGGATTT
>CAZQKF010000445.1:0-2626 GCA_964593645.1 uncultured Desulfobulbus sp. | reverse complement strand
TATAAAACTGTTATGCTGCTGCTGCCTGAGACTGGTCTGCTGATCCAGTAAAAGACCGCGCTGCTTTCGAACAATTCCGACATCATAAGCGCGCAGGATATCACTGCGACTGATCAGGCCCAGCAGCGTCTTCCCGTCTTCCCGTGCAACTACGGGCAACCGGGCAAGATCACGTGGGGACATCTTCTGGATAGCCGACCAGATTGGCTCATCAGCAAATACCGTTATCGGATCCTGAACAGCAACCTCTTCAACATGCAGCCCTCGTAAGTTAATAGCTGCCTGGGACAGTGCTTTTTCCATATCCTGCAGGGTGACAATCCCCCAAAGCTCATCCTGCTCATCTAAGACGGGAAACCCGAGAAAATTAGTCTCCTGAAACTGCTGGTACAACTCAGCCAGGGGTTGACTCTTTAGAATAGTAACCGGTTTTTCATTCATAACCTCACCGATCTGCACCCCCTGCATAATATCCATATCACGCCCCTGGGAGAAACGTATCCCGCGACTGGCAAGTTTAATGGAATAAATGGATTCCGGAAACAGTGCCTGGGCCAGGTATGATGCCGTAACAGCGGAAACCATCAAGGGTAGGATAAGTGAGTAGTCATTACTCATCTCAAAGACAATGAGCATTGCGGTGAGCGGTGCCCGGGCACAGGCAGCAAAGACAGCCGCCATTCCTACCAGTGCATAGGCTCCGGCAGGACCTGCAATTTCAGGTTGCCAGGAGGAAAACAGAGAACCCATTGCACCGCCAAGCATGGCACCGGTGAAAAGCGAAGGTGCAAAGACACCACCGGAATTTCCCGAACCCAGCGTAAACGAAGTTGCAAGCGGCTTTAGCACAATCAGTATGGCCAACAGCCAGAAGTTAATGGAACCCTGCAGGGCTTCTTCGATAAAGGTAAACCCTGAACCGTACACATGAGGAATATTTTCGATCAGCGGCATACCTAGTTGAAATTCAGTTGGATCGGAAAAACCGATACCAGGCAGCTGCAGATAACCAAAGCCGAGCAACCCGAGCAGTAGCGCGCCCACTGCAGGTTTCAGGGCCAGGGGAAACTTCCACGAGTCAAAGACATCTTCAAACCAAGCCAGCATCCGAATAAACATCACTCCGACAACAGCTGCGGCAAGTCCAAGCAGCAGGTAAAAACCGAGGGTGAGCGGCGAATGCATGGTATAGGAGGGGACGGTAAAGGCAGGCCGGGCTCCGAGAAACATCTGACTGATAATGGAGGCGGACACAGCAGAGATAACAACATTTCCGAACATTCGAACCTGCAGACCGCTCATTAAGACCTCAACGGCAAAGGCCACACCGGCAATGGGCGCATTAAAGGTGGCAGCAATACCGGCGGCAGCTCCGCAGGCAACAAGATTTTTAATGCGGTCATCAGAGAGGTGGAGTATCTGGCCGATTCCGGATCCCAGCGCCGAACCAACCTGAACAATAGGCCCTTCACGCCCGGCAGAACCGCCAGTACCGATACACAAAGCCGAGGCCAGTATTTTTGCAACAGCGACCCGGGGCCGAATCCGCCCCCCCCGGAGGATAAGGGCCTGCATAACCTCAGGCACACCATGGCCTTTGGCTTCGCGCGCAAACCAGGCAATAAGCGGCCCGACCAGCAGAGCACCACAGATGGGAACAACGACATAACTCCATTGGCCGAGATGGGGAAAGAGGAACTGAACCGTTGTATAGGAACGATTTTGGATAAGGGCGATAAGACGGATAAAAAAAACTGCGGCAAAACCGGTGGAGGCACCGATCAGAGTGGAAAGAATGAGCAGCAGTAACCCCTCAGGCGGTGAAATCCTGTCAAGCAGCGCACCGTAGGGATTACGTTTTTTGCTCATAACAGATCAACACCCTGCTTTTTGGGATAATCAAAAAACAACAGCTCCGCCTGCAGCTGCGGCCTGATATCATGCCAATGGCTGACTGCAAGTGTGCAGGCAACAATCCCGCAGGTCGGGACATTATATATGTCCATCGGAGCCAGGGCGTCGGCAAGTTCAGTCAGCTCATAATTATGTCCAACCAGCAGAAGGCGTCTGCAGCTGTCATCTGTTTGGCTGATCACTTGCAGCAGCCCAAGGCAGTCTGTATCATAGAGTGCCTCCTGTAGCCGGATCAACCCAGTTGACACCTGCATGCCCCGGCATAAACGCACCGCTGTTTTCCTGGCTCTTTTGGCAGGACTACTCAAGATGAGCTCAGGTACCATGCCGCGTGCAGCCAGTCTGGCTCCCATGATCGGGGCATTCCGCTTACCCCGTTTATTTAATGGGCGATCAAAATCGGCCAATGCTGGATCTTTCCAACTCGATTTAGCATGCCTGCAGAGCAACAACTGCTTCATGTGATCAACAGATCCTGAACTTGACCTTACGTTCTGTAATCGGCATTGATTTTGACATAATCATAAGAAAAATCACAGGTAAACACCTCTGCCTGTTCAACGCCGTCATGCAGGTCAACCGTAACGGTAAACTCTTTTCGTTTCAGCACCTCTGACGCCCGAGCCTCAGCCTCTTTGCCAAGCCCCTGTCCATTCTCAACCATGCTCACGTCATCAAAGGTAATGGACACCCGATCCGGTCGCAAGCGGCA
>CAZQKF010000444.1:0-2628 GCA_964593645.1 uncultured Desulfobulbus sp. | reverse complement strand
AGACGGTACGGTGACGGTTGAGCTTCGGGTTGCCAAGGAAGATCTCGGCAAGGTTATCGGTAAACAGGGACGTACAGCCCGGGCCATGCGAGCTGTACTTGCCGCTATGGCGGCAAAAGAGGATAAACGTTCCAGGCTTGAGATTTTAGAATAGTCATGGAACGTCCCTCTGACCTTGTTCTGCTTGGCAAGGTAACCAAACCCCACGGTATTCGGGGCGAGGTTAAGGTGTATCCCTATTCGGGTGAACCAGAAAATTTTTTACAGTATGCACAGATTCTGCTTGCCCCGGATGAGGGAACAACACCTGTGCGCTGCAAAGTTGTACGTGCTAGAGTACAAAAAAATTCTGTACTGATCCAGCTTGAAAATAGCAGCACCAGAAACGATGCCGAAGCACTGGTCGGTTTTCTGGTGTATATCCATCGGGATGAACTGCCGAAAGCGGGACGGGATGAATTTTACCTGCGTGATCTGGAAGGCAGGCAGATGGTAACAGAGGAAGGCAGAGTTATTGGTACTATAACCGGTATTTTATCGGTTACCGGACAGGATATTGCCCGGGTGCGGGATGGTGATCAGGAATATATGATTCCTCTGGTGTCCGAGTTTTTGCTTTCTCTTGAGGACGACAGGGTACAGGTTTCGCTGCCACCGGGTCTGCTGGAAATTAACAGCTGAATGCAGTTTGATATTCTGACCATTTTTCCTGAGTTATTCACTTCGCCACTCCAGGAAGGGATTCTCAGAAGAGCGCTGCAGGCTGAACAGATAACTGTTGGCCTGCATAATATCCGCGACTGGACTACGGATAAACATGCCATGACCGATGACCGTCCGTTTGGCGGCGGTGAGGGCATGGTGATGAAACCCGAACCGCTGGCAGCCTGTCTTGGAGATGTGCAGGCAGGTGGTGCAGGTCGGGTAATGTTGCTGTCACCGCGGGGCAGGGTGCTTGATCAATCTAGTGTGCAGCGGCTGGCTGGTCTGGAAAAACTTGTTTTGGTCTGCGGGCGCTACGAAGGGGTTGATGAGCGCTTTTGCAGCCGTTACGTGGATGAGGAACTCTCCATTGGTGACTATATTCTCACCGGTGGTGAACTTGCAGCCATGGTGGTTATTGATTCAGTGACCAGGATGCTGCCCGGAGTCCTTGGTTGTGCGGATTCTGCAGCCAAAGATACCTTCAGCAGGGGGTTGTTGAAACACGGTCAGTATACAAGACCTCGTGAATTTGAAGGCATGGATGTACCCGATGTACTGCTGTGTGGGGATCATGCCCGGATTGAAGAGTATCGTTTTATAGAGTCGGTACGTGAAACTCTGCACAGACGTCCTGAACTGCTGAACGATGTCGAGTTTTCAGCAGCAGAAAATAAACAGCTGAAAAAAGCAGGTCTTGACCAGGTACTGATCAGGACAAAGACTACATTCAGTGATGACGGCTGATATCTGTCTTGACGTGGCTCTGGTGCATTATCCGGTGGTGAATCGGAATAATGAGCGTATCAGCTCTGCTGTAACCAATCTTGATCTGCACGATATAGCTCGGGCAGGTAGGACGTTTGGAGTTGGTACCTACTGGATTGTTACTCCGGATGTCCAGCAGCAGGAACTGGCTGCCCAGATAACAGGTCACTGGACGACAGGCTACGGCGGTACAGTCAACCCAGACCGGGCAAATGCCCTGTCACTGGTCAGAATATGTACTGACCTTGAAGAAGTTATTGTTGGTATGCGCGTGCGGGACGGGCAAAAGCCCCTGGTGGTTGCCACCAGTGCGGACCCGCAGGCAAGGCATATTGCATACCCGGCTCTTCAGAAGACAATTTACCAGGGAACACCGGTGCTGCTCCTGTTTGGAACAGCCTGGGGGCTTGCCCCGGAAGTTATGGACAAGGTTGATCAGGTTCTACCGCCTATAAACGGGCCCGGAGAATTTAATCATCTGTCAGTTCGCTCTGCCGCATCCATTGTCCTGGATCGTCTGCTGGGCAGGCGTGAGCAGGACGTGTAAAAGAAACAGCAGTATTGCATCAATGATTAAAGCAGGTTGTAAAAAACCATATTGATATAACCAGGGATTGAGTGGAGGCATCCTTCGGGAATTTTCCCGTAAACACACATCATGGCCATGAACATAATTGATAAAATCGACCAGGAACAGATACGTTTTGACCTTCCGGATTTTCGACCGGGGGATACCGTCAAGGTACACATTCGTATTATTGAGGGAAATAAAGAGCGTGTTCAGATCTTTCAGGGTGTTGTCCTGAAACGCAAACGCGGTAAAATGAATGCAACCTTTACCGTGCGTAAAATTTCCCATGGTGGTGTAGGGGTTGAAAAGACCTTTGCTCTCCATTCACCGCGTATTGAGAACATTGAAGTTGTCTCTCTTGGCCGGGTTCGTCGTTCCCGCCTTTTTTACCTGCGCGAACGCCGTGGTAAAGCCGCCCGTATCAAGGAGCGCGGTAGAGTTTAATAACTGATTCTACTCCATCATGCAGAGGCACAACATTCTTTCATTATGAACCGAGAGCGTTGTGCCTCTTTTGATTTTATTGCCTCGCCGGATCCGGACGGGGATACCCTATATTTTGAACGCAGTCTAACCCGTCAGGGTTT
>CAZQKF010000443.1:0-2634 GCA_964593645.1 uncultured Desulfobulbus sp. | reverse complement strand
GTTGTACCAACAAGTTGCCCGTTTTTTAAGCGGCAAGGGTATTTCTGTTCTTCATAGCAACGACAGAATGATTCCAGGTTTTCTGCCAGGGCCTCTTCTTGCTGTATTGGGTGCGGAACTCCTTCTTAATACTTTCCTTACATAGTTGACCCTGGTCTGGCCTCCATGCTTCAAGATATATTCCCCGGCAGCCTGCCAAACTTCAAAAGGGGTGGGTGACTCTTCCCCAAAGAATACACTTTCAGCAGACGCAAGGTCCCATATCCTGCTTGTCAGATCATGTTTTTTCTTATCAAGGATCTCTACTATTACTTCTTTCATTTGTGTTACCTCCAAATAAAAAAAATGTCGTGAGTGATCTCAAGCTTGTTACGGCTCTGGGGCCTCACGGCTACCCAACACTCACGACAAATTATATTTTAAAGACATAAAAAAAGACCTTTTTCAAGTGCTGGTCTAGTGCACCGTAACAATTTGAGGACTCCACGTTACAAACCTGGGGAATAGTCGTCAATATATTTTTAACTGGCCCTCAACCGATGTTGCCGCTTCATGATTCGAACCATGCTGTCGGCATCAGACCTGCTGAAGCTCCCCCGGGGTTGGATCTGCTCCCCTGGAAAAGCAAAATTAATGGTAACGCTCTCTCCTGATCCGCCGCCACCAACCGGCCCGCCTGTGGCAAACCTCGGGAAATCAGGCAAGCGAAGATTATTGAGTGCGTGAAAGATCCCGGCTCCGAACCGGTTAACCGCTTCTTTCCTGATGATGTATTCCCCGGCCTCTAGCAGGGCCGGTACACGATCGCCGCCGCCGTAGCCCGGTAGCTTGCCGCCGTCGGCAAACCTGTGGATGGGTCCGCCTGTAGCTCTGGCCTGTACCTCATGAAGACGGATATACACGTCCCTGTTCTTGGCCATGTCGTTCAGATTTCGGTCAATGGCATCGATCTGGGCAGCGGCATCCTTGCCCATGTTGACAAAGGCGGTTCTCCAGTCATCTTTAAACCCTGATGATAAATCGGCCAGCTCCTTGGCCTGTTTCCCGGCTTCGGTAAATGCTTCTCCCATTTGAAAGCCGCTTTTTTCGTTTAAAGCATCTGCTGCCTTCTTTGCTGCTTCCTTCTGTTTTTTTAGAATGTCAATGGCCAGCTCCCCGGATGATTTCACACCATTCATTGATTCTTTCAGGGCCTGCTGACTGGAAATCAGGACAGTATCTCCGCTTTTGACCTCCTTGTTCAGATCGGCATAGGCTGTTTTTGCCTGGTCGGCCAGCTTTACAGCCTCGGTAAGGTTCCCGGCATCTGCCGCCTTTTTTGCCGCTGCCTCGTATTCCTGAGCCTCTCGCTTACGATCATTCCAGGCCCCAAGATCGGACATTCCGGTTCTTGACATGGATCGCAGTTGCTCGACAAGCGATCTTTCACGACCGGCAATTTCATCTTGAATGCGCTTCACCTGGTCGGCGTACTGCCTGTACTGTTTTTTCATTTCTGCAAGAGCCTTGCCTGTGACCTGGCTTTGGTTATCGGCTGACTTGCTCGCGCTGTCGGCTGTTTTTTTATGGGCATTTTCTGCAACAGAGGCATATTCGTCCATTGCCCGTTCAATGGTCTTCAATTTTTCCCTGGCCGCAACAAGCTCTACCCCGGCGCGTCTTGATTCTTTGGTGGCGTTGCCCCATATTGTCGTATCTCTTGACTGAGCATACAAGCTGTTGACGATAGCCCCCTGGTAACGGTAGGCCCCGACAAGCTGCTCTTTATATCGCTGTAGGTCTTTTTCAGATTTTGAGAATAATGTTTCCGTACTCTCCGGCTTGAAATAAGCAAACTGCCGGTATTTTGCCGCTGTCTTGTCTAGTTCGTCCTGTAGTTTGACAAGGGCTTGCTCTGCCGGTTCCGTCCACTTGTACAACCATTCTCCTGCCTTGAATCCTGCCATCAGAGCAAGGGTTGAACCTGCTGCAGCCCCAAGGGCACCGGATAACCCCAAAGAGGCAATTTGCGTCATACTGAGGCTGTCGCGCAAGGTTTTTAAATACGGCAGTAAACTGGAACCGGTGATAACAAGGGTCGCGGCGTTCAAGCCACGCCATACGCCGGTTAACAGAAAAACAGCCCGTGATAATGCAGAAAGAGCAATTGTTCCAGCGGCCACCTTGGCCATAGCCTCACCATGGTTGATAGTGAACTGAAGCACGGCGTCAGCCAGCTTGAAAAAGCTGGTGGACAGCTCGACAATTCTTTGTTTAGTCGCCGGATCGTTCATTGCGTTGGTAAAATCTTTGATCCTTCCTGTGGCCACGTCAAGAAAACCGGATTCGGCAATCCCGGCCTTGAGGTCAAACCATGCGTTTTGAAACCGGTTTAAGGCTTGAATTGCGCCGTCGGCCTGATCAACAGCCGCCTTGCCGTACAGATTGTGCAGGGCCTGCGACAGCTTCGGGATAAGGTCGGTAGCCGTAACCTGTCCGTTTTTGAGCATCTTGTCCAGCTGCTGGGTGGTTACACCCATAGCCTTGGCCGCAAGCTGGAAGGCCCCGGGCAGTCGTTCACCCAGTTGTCCGCGTAATTCTTCCGCCTGGACCTTGCCCTTGCTCATCATCTGAGAAATGGCTTTGAGTGCTCCC
>CAZQKF010000442.1:0-2647 GCA_964593645.1 uncultured Desulfobulbus sp. | reverse complement strand
GTCTACGCACTCCGGGAAGTTGTTATAACGCGTACAAAAGGAGGTGTATCCTTTACCCTGCGTGTCCCGGAGCTGCATATTCATCAAGGAGAATTTATTGCCGTTGTCGGCCCGTCCGGCTGCGGCAAATCCACCCTGCTGGATCTGCTGGCCCTTGTCCTCAAGCCCTCCAGCTCAGAGAGTTTCAGTATCAACGTGTCCAATGACAGGGGATATGAAGAGCGTGAGATTCCCCGTCTCTTGGAAAACGAGGCAGCCCGTATCCGAAGAAAAAATATCGGCTATGTACTGCAAAACGGCGGGCTTTTTCCTTTTCTAAACGTCAGGGAAAATATTTTACTTACTGCGCAAATCAGTGGAGTTAAGGTTGCCCCCGCTGATTTTCAGGCGTTAATTGGTGTACTCGGTCTGGAAGGACAGTTGAGTAAAAAACCACAGCATCTGTCGGGGGGGCAGCGGCAGCGCGTTGCTGTTGCCCGGGCTTTGATTCATAAGCCGGAAATTATTCTGGCGGATGAACCGACTGCAGCCGTGGATTATCCCACCGCTCTGGATATTCGTGACGAGCTGAAAGATCTGGCCCATAAGGTAGGTGCTGCCGTCGTTATAGTTACCCACGATCACAGCCTGGTAAAGGGTATTGCTGATACAGAAGTGCACTTTGAGGTAACCCGTAAAGCACGCAATGAAACCCTTGCTGTAACCTCCGTCATTCCAGGAAACAGCTCTCAAGCTCCGGCTGACGCCACACAGGAAGAGTCAGCGTGATTTTACGTTTAGCCCTCAAAGACATCCTTCACGACTGGCTGCTGAGTATATGCCTTGTCCTGGCGATAGCATCCATCATTGCCCCGCTTCTCATCCTTTTCGGCCTCAAATTCGGCACAATCCAGACCCTACGCAATCGCCTCGTTGATGACCCGAAAAACTGTGAAATACGCCCCATAAGTGTACAATCATTTAACAGGGACTGGTTTGAAAAAATCAAACTGGAGATACCGGATATTGCGTTTGTCGTGCCCATGACCCGGCAGATTTCAACATCCATCACGGCAAAAACCAGTGCCGGTTCAGGCCGCCTGTCCCTGATGGCTACGGCTGCAGGAGATCCACTGCTTCTCGACAACGGAGTCACTATTCCTTCTGTTGACTCCTGTGTTCTTACGGAACCAGCTGCCCAGGTACTGAAGGCAGATGTCGGGGATACTGTAACATTCCGTGTACGGAGAATACTCGGCGGGAAGCCTGAAAACGGAATTTTTTCAGTGAAGGTCTCAGGAATTCTGGATCCAAGGGCATCCAGTCTCAAAACTGCTTTTGTCCAGCTTACAGTTGTTGAGGCAGTGGAAGATTATAAAGACGGCCGGGCTGTTTCGGCCTATGGCTGGCAGGGAGAACTGCCCACAGCGTATCCGGTCTACCAGGGTGCGGCAGTCTTCACCCCGGGACCGTTAAGTAAACTTGACGAGATACTGCTCGTCAACAACACCGGCTTTGCCGGGATTACACAAGTCAGTGGAGATGCAGCTGTGGCAGCCCTTGGTTTCATGCCTCATCATGAATGGACTGTTTACCTTGCCAGGGTACGGAAAAGACCGGCAACAGAAGACAGTATCCAGGCAGTGAGAAATAAACTACGGGGCAAGGGAGCTGTTGTTCTTCCATGGGTGCGCCCTTTTAAAGTTTCACTGGCATCAGCACAGCCCGCAATCGTTACAATCCACGCCGTTACCGAACAGGTTGGTCGGGTGAGTGCTTTAAAAAGTAAACCATTTACACGAGCCGACCAACAACGTGTTGTTTCGCTCCCTGCAGATGTCCTGCCGGATATGAATACCACAATATTGACGGTTTCCGGGGAGGGCAGAAATCTGTCCGTCCCCGTCATGATTTTCCATAGAGAGGACACCAGGCCTGCAGCCTTTGCCGATGCATCTTTTGTCGGCCGGTTGAACCTGTTTCACGAGCGGGATGTCAAATATGATGACCAATCAAATTCTCTGCTGCTTTCCCGGAGAGGATATGCCGGCTTCCGTATGTATGCTGCAACAATAGATGCAGTGGAGAGCGTTGGCCGACAGCTCGAAGAGAGGGGTATAGCAGTGCATACCCGGAAAGAAAGGATCGGCGAAGTCCAGAGGCTGGATAAGTACATGAGCCTTATATTCTGGCTGATCGCAGCAGTTGGTGTTGTCGGTGGTATCTCCGCCCTGACAGCAAGTCTGTATGCATCTGTTGAGAGAAAAAAGAAAGAGCTCAATATTCTGCGCCTGCTGGGGTTGCTGAAAAGAGAGATCATCCTGTTTCCGGTTTTTCAGGGCCTGCTGCTCTCAGGCGCTGGTCTGATTCTGGCAACGACCGTTTTTATTGCTGTCTCCAGAGTGATAAACCATTTATTTCGTTCCCATCTTCAGGCAAAGGAATCACTCTGTACCCTGTCGCCGGTTCATTTTGTCATTCTTGTTTCAGGTGTTTTTTTGTTGAGTGTTGTATCTGCTGCCTTTGCGGCCCTGCAGGCAACGCGCCTTGACCCGGCCGAGGCTTTGCGGGATGAATAATTGTGTCGTTTTTTTTAATACGTTAAAACCAAATATAAAAATCATAGGGGAGAATGCTTCATGAAAAGAGGAAACAAACAACAGAATCT
>CAZQKF010000441.1:0-2650 GCA_964593645.1 uncultured Desulfobulbus sp. | reverse complement strand
ATGGCTGTCTGGCAGTCGGTAATATTTACGGCATCAACATTCCCTTTCAGGATCCTTGCCTTGCTCCTGACCACCTCAGGGTCACTGTTCTTCGGCGGGCCAAGCTCTCCGGTGACTGCAAATTCACCACTCTTGAGCACCCGCTCCAAATTGCTCCCCGATTTCATCGATCCTCCTTCCCTGCTCCGAAACTACCGGTAATAGAATATATCACGCACTTTAACCGAATGCTGCATTCCGCTAAGGACTGCAGGTCAGCTCTGCGCGGCTGTTCTTGTTTACAGACGATATGTACCTGGCGTTCTTAGCGTCTGTTTCAACCTTTGGCTTAATGTCCGCCCTCGCCGCAGCCCATGCCCGGCAATGCCTGGCCCTCCAGGTCACGGCGCATGGCCATGTCCATGAGCACACGCTCCTGCTTTTTGTTAATACCCAGGGCCTCGCGCTTGCCATCAATGGCGGCAATCATTGCCTGGGCATGTTTGATGGGATCTGATTCCACACCCCAGCAGGCACCATACTCTTCTTTCAGACCATCAAGAATAAATTTGGTGAACTTCTTGGCACCGGTCACCGGCAGATCCTGGAAGATAACGTGGGCGCCGCTGGTTACAAAGTACTGACCAATGGCCACAGCCTTTTCACTCATCCACAGCGGAGCAGAACCGACTGCAGGCAGCTCAGAGATATCATCACCAAGGCCGCCCTCTTTCACCATTTCAGTCAGGGCAATCAACAGGCGGGAGTTATCCACGCATGAGCCCACATGGAGAACCGGCGGCATACCCACGGTTTCGCAGACTTCACGCAACCCGTCTCCGGCATACTCGGTGGCAGCCTCAGGCCGCAGTAAACCGCGACGCCCCAAGGCCTGGGCAGCGCATCCGGTAGCCAGCACCAGTACATTGTTTTTGATCAACTCAACCGCAATCTTGAAATGGACATCATCGGCATGTTTATAATGCTCACAACCAACCAATGCACCAACACCGCGGATACGGCCGTTGATAATATTATCGTTCAAAGGACGATAGGACTGACGGAAACGCCCGCCCAACATATAGTTGATGGTCTCATGGGAAAAACCAACAACAACATCGAGTTTCTTATCTTCGGGAATATAAAAGTCACCACGCTTCTTGAAGTTGCCGATGGCATGGGTCAGAATTTTGATGGCTGACTCGTAAGCCGCATCCTCTTCAAACTGGATATGAATGGCATCGGGCATCTTGGCCCGATAGTTGGTGGTAATAATATCAGTGTGCATATTCTTAACTACCTGAGCAACCGACTGCATAACACACTGGACATCCACGACCATGGCCTCAACCGCACCCGTGGCCAGGACCATCTCCTGCTGGATAAAGGATCCGGCAACGGGAATACCGCGCCGCATCAGGATCTCATTGCCTGTGCAGCAGACACCAGCCAGGTTAATGCCCTTGGCACCGGCCTTTTTAGCCAGAGCCAGCATTTTCTCGTCTTCAGCAGCTAGACAGAGCGACTCTGCAAGAAGCGGCTCATGACCATGCACAGTCACGTTGACCATATCCTCACGCAACACGCCCAGATCTACAATGGCGCGCCTGGGAACCGGGGTACCGAACATGATATCAGTCAGCTCAGTGGAGAGCATGGAAGCTCCCCAGCCGTCGGCAAGCGAACAGCGGGCTGCCTGCTTCATGATATTTTTATATTCCTGATCAACACCCATGTGGGTGCGATGCATCATCTCGACTACTTCACGGTCAATACCGCGGGGCTCAACGCCCTTGTCCTTCCAGATCTTCTGCTGCTTTTCCGGAGCACGTTTAAGCATGGTCAGGGTACCTTCCTGCTGGCCGAATTCTGCCAGGGCACGCTCACCAAGTTCCAGGGCTATCTCATTTTTATCGCGATCTTCAATCTCAATATCAAAGACTTTTGCAATTTTATGAAGCTTTTCTATATCCTTGATCTCGTGCGGAGTCTCTCCCTTGGCCGTGGCAATAAACCCACGCACCATCTCACGGGCATGATCAGTATGGGCAGCAGTTCCGGCAGCCACGATACGGGCAAAGTTACGGGCCGCAACCGTATCGGCGGTGGCACCGCAGACACCAACCATGGAATCCACACCGTCTATAATCTGACAAGGCCCCATGTTACAGATCCGACAGCAGGTTCCGCCGGAGCCAAACAGGCACGAGGACATGCCACGGTCTTCAATACGATCGTAGGCAGTACGAACCTGCTTGCCAAGATCCTGGCTGAGCAGGTCAAGAGTTGATATACCGGTTATTTCATTACAGCTTTCACATCCACTGGACTTGGCCATAATATGGTCTCCTCGTTTGTAGGTATCAGGTATCAGGTATAAGCGGTCAGATGTTTTTTCTCAGCTGATACCTGACAGCCGACACCTGACTCCTTTAAAAATTACTCCAGACCGGCAAACTGCCTGGCCGACTGCAGGGTATTTTTCATGAGCATGGTAATGGTCATCGGCCCCACACCGCCGGGAACCGGGGTGATGGCTGCTGCTTTTTCCTTGACCGAATCAAACTCTACATCACCGGCAAGCTTGGCTTTGCCCGAGTCTGTCATACCAATCCGGTTGACACCGACATCAATAACCACCACGCCGTCTTTCACCTGGTCTGCCTTGATC
>CAZQKF010000440.1:0-2662 GCA_964593645.1 uncultured Desulfobulbus sp. | reverse complement strand
TACTCTCTGTAATATACGTGTTTTCTGTCTCTGTGGCAAGCTGGTGGCGAATGATTTTATTGGCTGACTCCGGATGACAGTCAAACAGGCTTGAGCCGATCAGCCTGCCGCCGCCGTATTTTTTAAAATTATTTTTGGAAGCATCATTCATGGCAATGATAATACCCTTGGTGTCGCAAACTGTTACACTGTGGGGATAGGATTCAATCCAGTTAAAAGAGTCCATGGTTTAGATATCCAAAAGGTTAGAGTTCATGGTATGCACCTGCTCAGCAAGATCGTCAGGAGAAAAGGGAAGAAAGCAAAAGAGAAATGACTCGAGTTGTACACACTGGTCAAAGTTAGCCCGGATCAGCGTATGCAGCCGTGCATCATTTCTGCCATAGTGTTCAATGATGTACTCGAGCCGTTCCTCAAGACTGACGATTTCATCGTGCCGTACCCGTTTATCTGCGTAAAACACAATCTCGCCGGCTGAAAAGAGACCGTTTTCATAACGAGCTGGATTATGATCTTTCAAGATAACGTGCTCTTCAACAATGGCCGCAATTTCAGGGTAGCCTTCGTTCAGGCAGAGTTCAGCGCCTGCCCGGGCATGGTCACAGGATCCGTCCAGGCAGGGTGTTTTGGCAATATCATGCAGCAGAGCTCCGCTTATACACAACTGCCTGTCCGGCAGCGGCTGTCCATTCATCTTGCCCGGAAGTTCAGAGGCCAGCAAATCCGCTATTTGGGCAACAACCAGCGAGTGGCGTTTGATATTTTCCAGCATGGCGTGCTGTTCCATGAGTCGGGCACACTCGGCAAGGCTTGGAATCCGCATTGTTCACATTCTTGGTTTGGTATGGGAACAAATCCCTATTTGCCACTGAAACGATGGACAGCATCAACGGCAATTTTAGCCTGATCCGGTGGTGTCTGCGGCAAAATGCCATGGCCGAGGTTAAAGATATGTCCTTTGGCACCCTCGGCATCAGCCAACAGTTGTTTGATTCGCTGCTCGAGCGCATCCTTGGGCAGGAACAGGGCAATAGGGTCAAGATTGCCCTGCACGGCATGGTTGCCCACTCGCTTGACCGCCTCTCCGATATTGATGCGCCAGTCCAGGCCCAGAACGTCAGCGCCGGCGGTTTTGGAATGATCGATCAGGGTGGAGCCGTTATTGGCAAAGTAGATGATTGGGATGTCAGTCATTTTGCGCAGATCAGAGATGATAGACTGAACATAGGGCAGGGCAAATCGTTCAAAATCGCACGGTGCCCAGATTCCGGCCCAGGAGTCAAAAATCTGCAGGGCCTGGGCTCCTGCACGGGCCTGGGCCTGCAGGTACAGGCTGGTACATTCCGTGATTTTTGAGAGTAGGTTATGATACAACTCAGGATTCTGGAAGGCCATACGTTTGGTCTCCAGAAAAACCTTGGAGGAGCCGCCTTCAATCAGGTAGGTGGCCAGGGTAAACGGGGCACCGGAAAAGCCGATCAGCGGCACCTTAAGTTCATTACGCAGCAGCTTGATGGTCTCCATGACAAAGGGCATGGTCTCGTCAGGATCAGGAATGATCAGCTTATCCACTGCCGCCTGACTGCGTACCGGGTCGGGAAAGACCGGGCCTCGGCCTTCGTGAAATTCCAGGGTAAGGCCCATGGCCTCCATGGCAATCAGGATGTCGGAGAAGAGGATGGCTGCATCAAAGCCGAAAATATCAATGGGCTGCAGCGTAACCTCAGTGCAGAGTTCAGGATTTTTGCAGAGCTCCAGAAAACTGACCTTGCCGCGCACGGTCTGGTATTCGGGCAGGTAACGTCCGGCCTGGCGCATGAACCAGACAGGAGTGTAATCGGTTTGTTCTCCGCGACAGGCTTTAAGAAAGGTATCATTCATTGGTATATATAGAGGTATCAGATTTCAGGTATCAGCCGGTTGTTAACTGCCGGGCTGGTAAGTACAAAAAGGTTCCTGGGCCAGGTAATCTCCGGTCATGGCATAGGCCCGGGCCCGGCAGCCGCCGCAGACGTTGACGTATTCACACCTGCCGCAGTTGTCTTTGTATCCTTTAAAGTCGCGCAGCTCCAGGAACAGTTTGGAGGTTTCCCAGATATCTTTAAAGGATTGCTCACGAATATTCCCGGCAGCCTTGGGGAAGTAACTGCAGGGCAGCACATTGCCGTCCACATCAATTAAGCAGATCAACTGACCGGCCAGGCAGCCCTTGGAGCCGCCGGTGGAGAATTTAAGGGTACGCCGTTTAAATTTTTCACCATCTTCTTTGGCACGCTGAAGAATAATTCGGTAATACTGGGGCGCGCAGGTTGGGCGAACCAGCATTGCGTCTTCTTCTTTTTCCATATTATAATGCCAGTTCAGGATATCCTCGTATTCCGATTCCGGGATCAACTCTTCCATGATCTCCTCACCGCGGCCCGTGGGCACAATCATGAACAAATACCAGGCCGTCGCGCCCAGCCCCTTGACCAGTTCATAAATTTTTGGGGCTTCTTCCTTATTGCGTTTAGTAAAAGACGAGTTGATCAGGAACGGGATGCCGTGTTTGTTAAACAGTTTAATGGCATTCATGGTGCCGTCAAAGGCGCCCTGCTGGTTGCGGAAATCATCGTGAATCTCAGCGCTGGCTCCGTCAAGACTTAAGGAGACCATCTTAATG
>CAZQKF010000439.1:0-2666 GCA_964593645.1 uncultured Desulfobulbus sp. | reverse complement strand
TGTGAGTTTGGTGTATGTTTAGCGCATATGGTGGACAATTTGCCTGGTTATGAGCATAATCAGCAATACGGATGCACCGAAAATATACAGACCAAAGTGCACCTGGACGCTGGCCAGGGCGCCGAGTTTAACCGTAACAATGAGCACCGCAACTACCAAAACATCAAGCATTGCCCAGCGTCCGTACTCGTGCATGAGGTGCAGGCTGCGCCTGATTTTCGGAGTGGTTTGTCTGTTGGCGGACAACAGTCTGTGCAGGATCTGTAGCTTTAGCATCGGCAGAACAATGCTGAATACGCCGACCACGATGCCGAGCAGGATGTTACCATTGCGCAGCAGCTCAACAACCCCGGAAAAGACGGAAAAAGAACTCTTGATAACAATAAATTTTGAGATTGTGAGCATGGGCGTTACCAGCCCCACTGCAAACAGCACGACCGTGCAGTAGAGCAGCCGGCGTAGGAGTCTTGCCTCTCCTTCCGGTATGGTCTGCACTGCTTCTTTGTCGTTTTTCATGCTGTGTTCACCCTGTATGATTCATGGGGATCATATACACGTCAAAGCGAATAGTCTTGCCGGTAAGGTCGTGGGATGGGGAGCGCTGCGTCAGCGGCGGGGCCTTAAGAGGACGTTTGACCACCACACGGCTGCAGGCGGCAGCCAGTGCGGTCTCCATGAGCTCATCTGGATCTGATGTCCGGGCCAGCTTCTGCAGGAGCTGCATCTCCTTTTTCACCAGGGCTGATTTTTTCCGAACCGGAAACATGGGGTCAAGGTAGACCACATCTGCTTTCTTTCCGGTACTGATCATTGCTGCCAGTTCCTCCAGAGCATCACCTGGTGTTAAGGTGATGTGCTTTGCAATCGCTGCAGTTTCCGGATTGCTTTGGGCCCGTTCCAGTCCATCGGAAAACAGGGCCGCAATTACCGGCTCCCTTTCAAAGGCCAGAACCCGACATCCTGCCGTTGCCAGGATAAAACTGTCCCGGCCCAGGCCGCCGGTCATATCGACTACAGTGAGCGGTGTACCCGTTTTGCAGCCTGCAGCTCGCACCAGCAGCTCCTTTTTCTGCTGCCTTCTTCGATGGGCAAAACGGACTTCGTTGAAGTCGACAAGGACTGTTCCCGTGCAGCCTGCTGCCCGCAGTTCCAGTCCCTTCGGCGAATATCGAAGCAGCAGAGGATACTGCTTGCCGGCCCGAGCCATTGGCAACTCCAGGTCGGCAGCCAGCTGTTCGGCCTTCTGCTGGAGCGCAGGCTCAGTGCTGGTAACGGCTATCTCAGGCAGCATGGTTGACTGGAATGGTGCATTGAAAAGCTGTGCATCCCCTGTTTGTGGATTGAAATTTCACAGCGTGCAATGTATCATGAAATGATCAATAAAGGCAAAATAAGGATGTTGCATGAGTGAATCTGATGCCCGGGTTGTAGCGGTTATCCCTGCCCGTTACCACTCCAATCGTTTTGAAGGCAAGCCGTTGGCCCTAATAGACGGTAAACCGATGATACAGCATGTTGTTGAACGCGCCCGCCGGGTTGAGATGCTCTCCCGGGTAGTGGTGGCAACAGATGATGACCGTATTGCCGCTGCTGTCCGTGATTTTGGCGGCGATGTGGTTATGACCCGGTCTGATCATGCCTCGGGTACGGATCGGCTGGCCGAGGCTGCTGGTCTGCTGGATATTGAAGAGCATGACGTGGTGGTTAATATCCAGGGGGACCAGCCGCTTTTTCCGCCTGCAGTGGTTGAGCAGGTTGCAGGCCCGCTGCTCAGTGACCCTGCCCTGCCCATGTCCACCCTGATTTATAAAATTGTCCGGCCGGAAGAGATCACGGATCCAAATCATGTAAAAACCGTGTTTGACTGTAACAGCAATGCCCTTTATTTTTCCCGCTCACCCATTCCCTTTCAGCGTAATCCGGAAGAGGTTATTCAGCCCACCTATTATAAACATCTGGGGTTTTATGCCTATCGTAAAGGATTTCTGCTGACCTTTGTGGCCCTGCCCGAGGGAGAGTGGGAGCGGTTTGAAAAGCTTGAACAGTTGCGGGCCCTGGAATACGGTTATACCATCCGGGTGGTTTTGACCGAGCATGACTCCATAGAAGTGGATACACCGCAGGATGCCCAGCGGGTTGAAGAAATAATACGATCCGGTTTATTTGTATAGCATGCCGGTTTTACTTAAAAAAATAAAACGAGGATACTCATGAAGAAAAAAATTACCATTATAGGAGCCGGTAATGTCGGTGCTACAGCCGCACATTGGGCTCTGGTCCGCAATCTTGGCAATATCGTGTTACTCGATGTCATGGAGGGTATCCCCCAGGGCAAGGCCCTGGATCTGTGGCAGTCCGGCCCCCTGGATTCCTACCCGGGCACGGTTATCGGCTCCAATGACTATGCCGATTCCGCTGATTCCGACGTGGTGATTATCACTGCTGGTCTTGCCCGGAAACCCGGCATGTCCCGTGACGATCTGTTGGCTAAAAATGTGGCTATTGTTAAATCCTGCGCAGAACAGGCTGTAAAATATTCACCCAACTGCTTTATGCTTGTGGTGACCAACCCCATTGATGCCATGGTGCATACCGCGTTTAAGGTCTCAGGCCTGGACAAGAGCCGGATTATCGGCATGGCCGGGGTCCTGGATTCCGCCCGCTAC
>CAZQKF010000438.1:0-2681 GCA_964593645.1 uncultured Desulfobulbus sp. | reverse complement strand
ATTTTCCATGCTGACAGGCATAGTCAGGTTATGCAGCTCAATGCCCTGCAGCATCAAGGAATCCGCCTGCAGATCCAAAGAGAAACTCCTCTTGCCGGCCGCGTCTTGCAGCCAGTCAACAAAGGTAAATTTATTGATATCCAGGCTGCCCCAGCTTGTACTGAGCACGGTATCACGCACGACAATGCGGCGTGCCGACGGATGAATAAGGGTGTACCCACCGCCGTCATTAAAAAAACTCTGCGTATTCCCTGCAAGTTCAAGTGCCCGAACAGCCCCGGCCACATCATCTCCTACAGTAGAATTCATACTGACAAGACGTACTGTCGGATCACGGACAACAGTTTCCTTGTCCTTAAAGACCAGATCATCAACGGCTGCATCGACCTCACGAACGACCAGACTGCCGCCTTCAAAATACCCGATTGCCTGGAAGTTCAGGCTGCCGCTCACTGCGGTCTGATACGCCAGCAGGTCAGCATTATGGAGCAGCTTTGTAACGTTGTCCAATTGAAGATTGGACTGAAGTTGGTAGCCTGCCGCAAGAGAACCTTTTCTATAAATTATTGAAGTAAACGCTCCATGGATTCTGCCCGGCCGGGAGGAGATATCAAAGGAGAGATCTACCGGCTGATTTCTGTCAGCCAAAAACTGTAAAGGAATTTCCAAACGACTGTCTGCAGTCAGCCGATGTTCGGGCAGGACAACCATTCCCCGGCGCGAGAGGGTCATATCGGCAACATCCAGATGCGACTGTACCGTATATTCGTCCTCACCAACTTGATGTGAATCTGTAGTCAACAGCAGCTTCCCCCCGGCCTGCCAGTCCAGTTGCAAAACCGTGCCCAGCTGTTGTACAGCCTTATCCAGATCTGCCGTTGCATACAGAGAAAAATTATTGAGCCCACCTGCTCCCTCAAGATTGGCAAAAGGTGCATTAAACGCAATCCGGCTCACCTGCGGCTCATTCTGGTCAATCATGCTGCCGGTAAAGGTCAAACGGATCGGTTCATCCCAGAAAAAAGGACTCCCCTGCTGTAGTCCGCTGACGTTATCCACGGTGGCCTCTGCCATCACATCCAGCCGCTGTTTGTCCTGTTCCAGATTGACAACAATATCAAGCCCGCCGTGTTCCAGCCTGGTTTCAGGCCTGGCCCTCAGTAGATGCGGCAGCTGCTGCAGAAGCTCGGGTAATTCGAGACGTCCCCTGCCCCTGATATTTGACTGCCCATCACCGTAGCTACCCACCAGCTCCAGCGTGCCTAAATCTGAAAAGAGATGCATCCCGGGAAACTGCCAACCGTTCTCCCGGGTGCGGGTTACATCAAAATCAAAGGTAACCTGCTTGAGCACAGGCTGATCTTCACCCAGAAATCCACCTGTCAACTGTACATTTTGCAAACTGCTTGTCCCGATAGCCTGCACCGAACTAATGCCGGTCGCCTTGAGCAACAGTTCCGAGGAGAGTTCCCCCTGACCTCGGGGAAAACGGACAGTAGTCGGCAGCAGAGCGAGATAGTCCTCTATCTGCAGATCTGTAATTTTTAAATTAACCTCAGTGACAAGTGTTTCCAGAAGTCCGCTTTGTCGAGCAGGAAGATTAATAAATCCGTTGGCAGCAAGCCTGCCCACACCGCTTGCCGCTGCAGATTTCAGATCAAAATGAACCGAACCCGAGGCAAGTCCGGCATCAAGGGAAAGGTTGCAGACAACCTTTTTGCCCAAAGGGGAGCCGTCTGCTATCTTGACGACCCCTTTGTCGACCAGCAGTTGAACAATCAGCTTGTCCCAGACGGGAGAGGATTCTGGTGCTGGCGCAGGCGTACCGACAGTCGATTGCTGCGCTGAAACGGAAGTATCCGACTCCGAGGGTGCTATCGGCTGTTCCTGCACTGTATGCAACGGGCCGGGTATAACAAGTATGGGTCTATCCAGACTGATCGTACCCTGGTTCATCGGGGCCACGATCAATGCCAGCAACCCCTGACTGCCGGTTATTTTCGGAATCTTTGCGTGAATCCCCCGGCTCTCGTCATCATAGGCAACACGTCTGCATTCAAATCCCCGCTTCCAGCCAATGCTGCAGTCAGCAGCAGACAAGGTGCCGGGAATACGGCTGTTGATCCGGATGACCAACTGATTCTGAACCCAACTCGACGATATAAACGCCGGCAGCAGCCCAACCATAAGAACAGCCAACAGGACAGTTGCCGTAATAAACAGATACCTTTTTCTCACCAAAAAACTCCATGGGCTTCAGGCTGTCTTTAAATCCCGCCGAGCAAATGGCGTGGATGATTTTTCCCTTTAATACCTTGCCGTGAAACAGGGTGCTTGTCAATAGTGTTTTGATTTCGTTCAACAAAAATATCACCAGACTACAGTGACAAAAAAATCTCTTCAGGTGACACCAGCATTGCCTGCGAGGCACGAAAAACCACCGTGCCCAATTTCTTCATTCTGTAAAACTTTAAATAATCTCAGAGTGATATTGCACTACATAGGTAATATCACCCAGAAAGAAAAGCGTAAAGTTACGCATTTACTTTTTTGATCCTCACGTTATCTTATTTTGAATAACCTATATTTGCTTACTTTACATGGCAACAACACCATCACAAAATGAGGAAAATCATGCTCTATCACCCTGACATCATAATATATTTATGGTTTTTCCCTTT
>CAZQKF010000437.1:0-2687 GCA_964593645.1 uncultured Desulfobulbus sp. | reverse complement strand
CATTGCAGACATCGGCTGCAACAATGGCTACTACATGTTTCGGATGGCAGAACATAATCCAAAGCTTGTGCTCGGTTTTGAACCGTATGTGCAACATTATTTTACTTTTTCTGCGTTGCAGGGGTTTGCAGGCCTTAACAATCTTTTCATCGATCTGCTGGGCATTGAACACCTGCTGCACTTTCCGGCCTGTTTTGATTGCATTTTCTGCCTGGGCATCCTGTACCATCGCCCATCGCCCATAGACGCACTGCGTGATCTGCACGGAGCCCTGAAGACCGGCGGCTGTCTGATTCTTGAATCACAGGCCATCCCGGGGGAGCAGTCCCTGGCACTGTTTCCAGAAAAAACCTATGCCAAAGTACCCGGAACCTGGTTTATCCCTACAGCCTTATGTCTCCGAAACTGGCTTGTCCGGGCAGGTTTCAAGGACATTCACTGCTTCTGTTCACACCCTATGAACAGCAGCGAGCAGCGTGCAACTGAGTGGATGACTTTTGAATCCTATCAAGATTTTATTGACAAGAATAACCCTGAGCTTACTATAGAGGGATACCCCGCTCCCTGGCGGGTCTTTTTCAAAGCAACACGATAACTGTTCAGCTGCACCCATCATGGCGCGACCAGGTCACTTCACATAGACGGGCTCTAGACTCGTTGACCTGCTTACTCCAATCTGGAGCACATCTGAATAGTTATGTTCCGAGTCAGTTGCACTTTTGCGCTGGTCTGAATTGTGACGGCAACAGATAATTCAAAACAAGGGTGACATTTATGAAGGCTGAAGATTGTACATTATACCATGGCGGACTGAAGGGAGCTGAAACAGCCTTTGGTGAACTGGCTGAACAATACGGGGCAGACGAGGTCATCTTCACCTTTGACGGCCACCGGCTCAACCGTGATCGTAACGCAGTTACCCTGACTGAAGAGGATCTGCAGCGCGGTGACATCAGCATGGAAATCGCCTCACGTATGATGAACCGTACCTATTACGAGACGGAAAAAATCAGACGGGTTTTGCAGGCCATCTTTCATATGGTCAACAAGGGACATCAGGTCTTTGTCATCGGTACAATCTTAGACGACAACTCGGTCAAGGGCGGCACGGGCTGGGCTGTTGAGCTGGCCAAACTCTTTAACCGGCCTCTGCATGTGTACGACCAGAACCGTAAAGGCTGGTTTACCTGGAAAGACGACAGCTGGCAGGCCGAAGAGGAGCCCACCATTGCCTTTGACACCTTTGTCGGCTCAGGTACCCGGTACCTCAGTGATGACGGTAAGGTAGCCATTGAAAAACTCTTTGCCGACAGTTTTCCCAGTTGATTTTTTTTCACCTCCAGGTATCTAATATACGTTGATGCCTGCAAAACGGCTTTTTCGTCGCAGAGCTGCTGACGAAAAAGCCGTTTTTTCCGCCTTACCAGACAAACCTGCTTTTTCTTCTGATGCAGCGCTTCCAACCTTGCATTCCCCTTGCTTTTTACAATCATGATAGTGTATACATACTCTTAATATACTGTTTAAAATTTAAGAAAAATTCTTAGAGTCTGCAAGAGATTATATATTCAAACAACTTATGGTATCGACTAAGATTCAAACAAAACATACTGCAGATGCAGCTAAGGGTCATGGCCCGACTCTGCAGAAAAATACCATGCAAAACAGCCTCATTGCCCTGTTTTCCTTGACCCTCATCTTTGGCTACGGCACGCTGCGCGGTGTTCATTACCTCCAGCAAAACAAGCAGATTCAGGCCAAGATGGAACAACTGCAGGCAGAGCTTCAGGTCAATAGCACAAGCACGAGCAATCAGGTTCAGTTTGCCAAGGCTCAACTCTCCCACCAATTGGCCGAAGCCCGGGAGCAGCTTGCACGGGTTACCCGGGAAAAAGAAGAACTGGCCGGCAGCTATCAGCAGCAGCTGGCAGATTTGAAGCAGGATCAGGAAAGCCGCCTTGAGGGCAGTATTACAAAACTTGATGAACAATCACGGGTGATTGAAACCGTGATCAACCAGTTAGGGGTAAAAGTTCAGATTAAAGAAGATCCCAATCACAGCGGCGGCCCATTTATCTCCCTGGACAAGTACTGCAACAAACTCATCTGTGATTCCGACCGCTTTCTCAGTGCAATACAGAGTACACCGCTCGGCCGCCCGGTCAAGACAAGGATCAGCTCTCCTTTCGGTAAACGTACTGATCCATTAAACAGCAAAAAAGCCTATCATTCAGGTATTGACTTTAGAGGCAACACCGGCGACAAAATTCGAGCCACTGGTGACGGGGTGGTTTCTAAAGCTTCCTATGATAAAGGCTACGGCTACAATATTGTCCTGTCCCATGGTAAAGAGTACAGCACAATGTATGCCCATCTCTCCAAACGGCTGGTCAAAAAAGGGGATCGAGTCAAACGGGGACAGGTCATTGGCCTGGTCGGTAATTCAGGACGTTCCACAGGATCTCACCTCCATTACGAGGTGCGTCGTTACGGCAAGGCAGTCAACCCCAAAAAATACATGCAGGTCTCCGACATGACCGTTATCGCCACCAAGTAAGAGCCGCAGGCCCCCCTATCTGAATTTCGGGTCCGCTCTACAATGCAGCCTGCTTAGATCCTTCCACCTACTTTCCTATGCAGAACCTGGTAAACAGGGCATCAAGTACGTCATCAGGCGTTGTCAGACC
>CAZQKF010000436.1:2425-2689 GCA_964593645.1 uncultured Desulfobulbus sp. | reverse complement strand
ACCTTCATCATCAGATTTTCTGATGATACTTTAAGGAGACCATGGAACTCTATCGGCTTAGATCATTTATAACCGCTGCCCGGGAAGCATACCTGACCCGAGCAGCTGATAAACTCAATGTCAGTCAGCCCGCTGTCAGTGCCCATGTTAAGGCGCTGGAAGAGGAGCTTGGCCTGTCGCTGTTTATCAGGACGCCCACCGGTATGGAGCTTACTGCCGGCGGCAGGCAGTTGTCTGTTCAGGCTGCAAAGATTATGGAGGAAG
>CAZQKF010000436.1:0-2415 GCA_964593645.1 uncultured Desulfobulbus sp. | reverse complement strand
CTCAGTACGCAGCCGTCTGGTATTCTTCGCATAGGACTGAACAGGAGCGCGGAATTTCTTCGCATCAGTCCACTCTACCAGCAACTGCATCACAGCTGTCCGAAACTGGAGATCATTCTCCAGCAATCCGTTTCCGGTACGATTGTCCGCATGATTCGTACTAAAGAACTGGACTGCGGGTTTATCCTGGGACACTATGATGGGGATGATCTTTGCCAGGTGCGGCTGGCAGGATTTACGTTGTGTGTGGTCGGCCCGGTGACGCTGCAGGAGAAACTTTTTCGGGCGGATCATGCAGACCTTGCTGATTTTCCCTGGATAGGCATCCCTGAGGATGCACCGTATTACAGAATTATGCAGCAGTATTTTATTGACCGAGGATTACCCCTGGCAACTGAGACGGTTGCCGATCAGCAGTCTGCCATCCTCAGTATGATAGAATCAGGGGTGGGCTTAAGCTTTATGCTGGCGGATGAGGCTGCAGCTGCTGCAGAACAGGACAGGGTGGCGGTCTGGCCCGGGGGTGATTTTCCTATAGATTTGTTTTTTGCGTACCGAAGCCGAGACAGGCAGTCGGTAAAAGTACAGGTCGTAATCGAAATGATAACCAGACTCTGGGCAGATAATGCAGGCAACTCCTGAACCAAAAGCCGAGCTGCCGAGGCGCTCGGCCGGTAACCTGTCTTCCTATCTGCAACTGCTGCGCTCCAATGTAAATTATCGCCGTTTCTGGATGTCCGGCGTGATTTCCCAGATGGGAGACTGGTTTAATTATATCGGCATTTTTGTACTGTTAAATGAGCTGACCGGTTCCGGTCAGGCAGTGAGCTGGTTTTTGATTGCCAAGTTTTTGCCCACAACATTTTTAGGGCCTATGGCCGGGGTGGTTACAGACAGGTTCAGTCGCAAGGTTATTCTTATCTCCTGTGATCTGTTGCGGGTTGTGGTTGTACTTGGATATCTGTTGATTCATGATGCAGACCATGTCTGGGTTATCTATCTGCTTGCTGTTGTCCAGGAATCGATCTGGACCTTTTCGCATCCGGCCCGACAGGCCTCAGTCCCTAACCTCTGCAGCAAAGAGGAACTCAGCACGGCAAACGGCCTTTCCGGTTCGTCCTGGTCGGTGATGCTTGCTGTCGGTGCTGCTTTGGGCGGTTTTGTGTCTGCTGTGTTCGGCTGGCAGACAGCGATTATGATAGATAGTTTTACCTTTATTGTATCAGCAACCATCATGGCCTCGGTCGCTCTGCCTGCTGCTGTCCATAAAAAAGTTGCAGGATTTTCTCTATCCCGGATCACCGGCTGGGATGGGCTGGTGGAAGGAGCCTGTTACGTCAGGGTGCATCCGAGAGTTGCCGCGCTGCTCATGGTCAAGAGCGGCTGGGCTCTGTCAGGGGGCATTCTGGTGATGCTTACCATCTTTGGTGAACAGGTTCTGACGCAAAACGGGCAGGGGGGCTTAAGCGGTGTTCTCTTTTCCATGCGTGGCCTGGGCGCAGCTGTTGGCCCTATTGTTGCCTGGCGTTTGTTTGGTGATGGTATTATCCCCATGCGCCGGGCAATTGGAGCAGCTTTTTTTATATCCTCGGTTTCGTATCTTTTGTTCAGCCAGGCACCTAATATTTACGTCGCTGCAATCTGTGTGTTTTTCGGACATATCGGCGGCGCAATCCAGTGGGTGTTCAGCACAACCCTGCTGCATCGCCGGGTCGAAGACCGATTTCGTGGCCGGGTGTTTGCCGCAGAAATGGCTTTGCTCACCCTGGTTCTCAGCCTGTCAACCTGGTGTACAGGTGCAGCCCTTGATATGGGATTTGATCCCCGGGCTATCGTTATTGCCCTGGCCCTGTTGTTCCTGCTGCCCGGAACAAGTTGGCTCCTGTATCTGCGTTCCCTGAACAAGAGGATGCAGTTGGATGATGAACATGAAGAGCTGTAATTGTGTCAAGCACCTTTAAGGCTGTGTTTGTTCGTTTTCACCCTTCAACACATCAAGTTGCCGCTTGAGTCCGGGGTCATTTGGCTTAAGCTGCAGAGCCTGCTGATATTCTTCAATTGCCCTGTAATTGATTCCCTGTTTACGGTAATAGTCGCCAAGCTGTCTGTGAAAACGGCTGTTATCGGGAAGATGCTCTATGCCCTGTCGTAGTATTGTCAGAGCCTTATCGTATTTTTGTTGTCGCATATACAAATTGTATAAACGGGAAAAATATGTGGGAAGTGGTGGATAGTTTTCCACGTATTGAAGGGCTTGGAGATAGTAATACTCCGCCTTTTTGAGATGACCTTCTCGTTCCATTATGTTCCCTGCTGCATACCAGGCCTGAGGATGGGGAGGCAGCAGAGAGCTGACATCGGATTGGTTCAAAGAGTGTGAAAAGATAAAATTACTCAGTTTGGCTGTCCATTTTG
>CAZQKF010000435.1:0-2698 GCA_964593645.1 uncultured Desulfobulbus sp. | reverse complement strand
CATTCTGGAGATCGGCGACGGTGTATTTGAGGTTAAATCCACCAACGGTGATACCTTTCTCGGCGGTGAAGACTTTGACATGCGCATCGTCAACTGGCTGGCTGATGAGTTTAAGCGTGAGCAGGGCGTTGACCTGCGCACGGATAACATGGCACTGCAGCGGCTTAAAGAGGAGGCTGAAAAGGCCAAAAAAGAGTTGTCAACCGCCATGGAGACCGATATCAATCTGCCGTTTATCACCGCAGATGCTTCCGGTCCCAAGCATTTGAATGTTAAGCTTTCCCGGGCAAAACTGGAAACTCTGGTGGAAGATCTGATCGACCGCTGTGAGGCTCCATGTCTGACTGCAATCAAGGATGCCGGTGTAGATCCTTCGGAAATCGACGAGGTTATTCTGGTCGGCGGCATGACCCGGATGCCTAAAGTACAGGAAAAGGTCAAGGCCATCTTCGGTAAAGATCCGCATAAGGGTGTAAACCCGGATGAAGTTGTAGCTATTGGCGCGGCCATTCAGGGCGGAGTGCTCAAGGGTGACGTGAAAGATGTTCTCCTGCTTGATGTTACCCCGCTGTCTCTGGGTATTGAGACTCTGGGTAGCGTAATGACCAAGCTGATTGAGAAAAATACCACGGTTCCGACCAAGAAAAGCCAGGTATTCTCGACAGCAGCAGATAACCAGCCGGCCGTGTCCATTCACGTCTTGCAGGGTGAGCGTGAAATGGCTCCGGACAACAAGACCATTGGCCGCTTTGAGTTGACAGATCTCCCGCCTGCACCACGCGGCGTACCTCAGATTGAGGTTACCTTTGACCTTGATGCCAATGGTATACTGCACGTGTCTGCCAAAGACATGGGAACCGGCAAGGAGCAGTCCATCCGGATCACGGCCTCTTCAGGATTGAGCGAGGAAGAGATCGAGAAGATGAAAAAGGATGCTGAGCTGCACGCTGATGAGGACAAAAAGCGCAAAGAGCTGGTTGAGGCCAAGAACAATGGCGACTCCATGATTCACATGACCCAGAAGTCGTTGACCGAACTTGGTGACAAGGTCGATGCCGAGACCAAGGGTAAGGTTGAAAGCGAGATTGAGAATCTTAAAAAGGCCCTTGAGACCGACGATGTCGACCAGATCAAGAGTGCCACTGAGAGCCTGACCCAGGCCTCCCACAAACTGGCAGAGCTGATGTACGCCCAGGCCTCCCAGGATCAGGGCGGTGCAGGCGGAGCAGGTGCTGCCGGTGCCGGTGCAGCAGCTGGAGCCGCTGGTGCTGCAGGTGCGGCCGGAGACGGCGGCGGTAACGATGACGATGATGTAGTCGATGCCGACTTTGAAGAAGTAAAGTAAATTAATACGGCAACACAGCTGTAGGTATACAACGGGGGAACAGATTTAATTCTGTTCTCCCTTTTTTTTTCGTTTTGGTTTATCTTCTTTTTTCAAACCTTTGAACCTTGAACCTTTAACCTTGAACCGAATTCCCATGAAACGCATACTTTCCGGCATCCAGCCCTCTGGTCAGCTCCATATCGGCAACTATTTCGGCATGATGAAGACTATGATCTCCAATATGGAGAACTCGGATCTCTATGTCTTTATCGTCGATCTGCACGCACTTACCTCGGTTCATGATCGGGAAAAATTGGCCACAGGCACCTTGGAGGCGGCTGCTGATTTCCTGGCCCTGGGCCTTGATCCTGAAAAATGTACCTTCTGGGTACAGTCGGATGTGCCCGAGGTGTGTGAACTCTCCTGGGTATTGTCAACCCTGACGCCCATGGGGCTTCTGGAGCGCTGTCATTCCTATAAAGATAAAGTTGCCAAAGGAATTGCAGCCAGTCATGGTCTGTTTGCCTATCCGGTCTTGATGGCTGCAGACATCCTGCTCTATCAGTCCGAGGTCGTACCCGTGGGCAAGGATCAGAAACAGCATCTTGAGGTGGCCCGCGATATAGCGATTAAGTTTAATAACGCCTTTGGAGAAACCTTTGTGATCCCGGAACCGTTTATCGGAGAAACCACGGCCACCGTTCCCGGCCTGGACGGCCAGAAGATGTCCAAGTCCTACGGAAACACCATTCCGATTTTCTTAGACGATAAACCGTTGCGCAAACGGATCATGTCCATCCAGACCGATGCAACTCCAGTGGAGGATCCTAAAGATCCGGACAACTGCAACCTGTACGCCCTGCTCAAGCTCTTTGCCTCAAAAGAGAAGATGGCCGAGGTGCATGAACTTTACGTCAACGGTGGGGCCGCTTACGGCTACCTGAAACAGGATTTGTTTGAATTGATCCGGGACTACTATGCAGAGGCCCGGGCAAAGAAAAAAGAACTGCTGGCCAACCAGGATTACCTGCGCGAAGTGCTGGCAGCGGGCGCTGACAAGGCCAGGGCCAAAGCCACTGATACTCTTGAGCTGCTACGTGACAGGGTAGGATTAAAGTATTAGTCAGAGTCTTAAAGCATTCAAACAAATTAATGAAATCTAAACAGTTCCAAAAGTAGGAGTTTTACGTCGTTAGTTGCCTTTGTTTTTGATACATGGCTATTTGTCGCGGAAGATGAAAGCCAAAAGGTTACTTGATCGTATTATTTTTTGTCTCCAATCAACCAGCTGTCATGGTCTTCTCCAGATAAGGGGCGAGCCGGGAAAGCCCCTTTCTGTTTATTGTTACCTTGTCACAGTGTTATGTGATC
>CAZQKF010000434.1:0-2701 GCA_964593645.1 uncultured Desulfobulbus sp. | reverse complement strand
GTAAACTCCTGCTTGCCGTGCTCCAGGGCATAGTCAACCAGCTGGGCCGGGGTGTAGGCACGCTGCATCTGCTTGTCATCTTTAACGCCCTGGCCGATGATGGCATCGGCATAATCGGGCAGGCCCGAGGTATGGTCGGCCAGCATGCGCAGGGTGATTATGTCGCCGCTTGGAACCTTTGCCGCCCACTCGGGCAGCCATTTGGAGAGATGGTCGTCAAGGCCGAGTTTTTCCTGTTCGGCAAGCTGGACCAGCAGGGCGGCGGTAAACATTTTGGTGTTACTGCCGATCTCGAACCGGTCTTGGGCCCGGATCGGAGTTTTCCTGTCCAGATCGGCAAATCCGGCCGCCTCCAGGAAATGAAAATCCGGTCCGGTGACCAGCAGCACCGCACCGGGTGCAGGGCCGTACATGTCAGGTTTTGCCGCAAGCGAGGGGTCCACCATCCGGCCAAGCAGCTCATGCAGGGCTTTCTTGATTTGGGCCTGGGAATCGTTGGCCCAGGTCCCGTGGGGCAGGGCGGTGAGCAGCAGGCAGGACAGAAAGAGGAAAAAAAGGGGTTTCATACAGACTCCGGCAGAAAAAATTTGAAGAGAAATTAATTGTTCACCTTGTTTTGCCCGGCTCGTCGGAGCAGGATGACGCCTGCCACCCCTGCCGGCAGCAGGAAAGCCGCCAGGTACATGTCCATGTTAAAGCCGCAGGAACCGTCACCGACCACACCGTTTACCGGCTGCAGGTAGTGCCTGCCGCAGACAAGCCTGCCCAGCACGTCCGAGGGAAGCGGGGATAACCGGTTCACGACCAGGAGCACCAGGGAGAAGATGACAAGAAAAAAACCCGTTCTGCGCATGGCTTTTACCGGGATCCCGACGTGCTGGTTCCGGTGAGATCGGTTGCAAGGACCAGCGTCCTGTTCTGTTCGATTTTGCTGCGGTATTTGAGCCAGCGCCAGTAGACAAAGGCTCCGTACAGCGTTGCCGGCAGGATCTCCAATGCCGTCGTGGCCAGCGGGGAAAGGCTGCCGTCGGATGCTGCAACCGTATTGAGGCTGTCAATATTGAACAGGCAGAAATCCCACAGGCCATGAAAGAGCATGACCGGCCAGATGGCCCCGATGCGCAGGCGCAGGGCTATGTACATAAAACCCGCAGCAGCTGCGTGCAGCACCTGGTAGGTGGTTTCGCCCGGGGCCGCCCCCTGCAAGAGGTTTACATAATGCAGGGCACCGAAAATCAGGGATGAGACAACAGCTGCTGCCGATATTGAAAAGCGAGTGGAAAACCCGTAAAAGAGGATTCCGCGAAACATGGTCTCTTCTGTGAAACCGATGCCCAGCATGACCAGAATCAGGGCAAGCAGCTGCGGCAGGCTGTCAGCCCCCAGGAGCCAGGAGGAATTTTCGTTGGAGACCAGCACAACGCTCAGCAGCAGAAGGATATAGGCCACAGGTACAATAAGATATTTCAGCCCTCCCTGGTGCAGGGGGGTAAAGCCTATTTTTTTCCACCATCCCAGCAGGCTGACAACCGTTGTCAGGAGAATAGTCAGCAGAATCTGGTTCTTCCATTGGCCGACAGCATCAGCCACACCGGACAGCCCGTGCCGGCTGGGATCCGGTTCGACAAAGAAAAACGGCACAAGAAACCAGGCTATATACAGGACAAACACGACCAGTGCAGCGGTCAGCGGTGTTCTGCGGATCCTATTGAACATAATCTACCAAGGAAAATGGGGGCAAATTACTGCTTAAGGCTCTTGACCAGCTGGAGCTGCCAGGTCGCCTCGCCGGGAACCAGTGTATATTCAAGCTGCCGCACGCCGCCGGTGGCCTTTGCGTTGCTGTCGGTATCCGTATAGAGGGGAAAGCTTCTGACCAGATGGCTGTCCTTGATTGCGAATGTATCATGGCCCATGTAGCCCTTGGAGTTGACCTTGTCGTCTTCGAGGGGGGGCAGGTAGATTTCACTCAGCGATTTTTTATTATTGGCGCTGTAGGCGATCAGACTGCCATAGGAACCGCTGCCCGCTGAGGTCATGAATACATAAATTTCCGGGGAATCGTCCTTGTTGAGGTCTGCGACTTCAGCCCCGGTCACTGACCCGTCAGCCTCTTTGATGGTAATGGGCTCGTTGGTTGCCGAAAGGCCTGACGGGACAATGTGCACATCGTTTAGGGAACCCTCGTTGGCACAGGTAACATGGAAGGTGATGCCGTTAAGTTCAAGTTTCTTATCAAAAGCTTGGTTGGTGTCAGCGGCATGGGCTGTTCCCCAGGTAAGGAAAAGTGTTGCCGTGAAAATACAGGCTGCAAGCTGTGAAGCGCAAAAAAATCGTGTTGCATGCATGGTAGAGATCCTCATAGTTATTTTTAATATGAAATTTTACAGTTGATCTGCCCAGTCAATGGTATCAAACCAGAAGTGATGACGCTGGGCAAGCCATCCGCTCTGGCTGTTGAAACGAATCCAGGTGTTGAGATAGTTAAGAAAATCAGCGTCACCCTTACGGATGCCGAAGCCCTCGGCATGGGTGGAGAACGGTTTGGAAAATGGTTGAAACACCTCTTTGCCGTGTTGACTGAGCAGGTAGCCTGTCCGCGGTGTTGATGACATCATGGCGTAAATTTTACCATCAAGCAGGGCCGTGATGGCCTGGGCTTCCGCCGGGAACGCCTTGATCGTTGCATTGGGGAAGGTAC
>CAZQKF010000433.1:0-2704 GCA_964593645.1 uncultured Desulfobulbus sp. | reverse complement strand
TGGTCACTACCCGGGTGGAACATCCGGCGGTTAAACATCTCTGTGAAAGCCTGACTCAACTCACCGGTCATAAGCACCGGGTAACCCGGCTCATGGTCGAGGCGGACGGCACCCTGGATATGGACAGTTACCAGAAGGCACTGACCGAAGATACAGCGGTTGTCTCCGTAATGTGGGCCAACAACGAGACCGGGGTCATCTTCCCGGTGGAAGAGATGGCCGCCATGGCCAAAGAACGCGGCATCCTCTTTCACACCGACGCAGTTCAGGCCGTGGGTAAACTGCCCATTAACATGAAAGAAAATAAGATTGATTTCCTCTCTTTATCCGGCCATAAGCTGCACGCGCCCAAGGGAGTCGGCGTACTGTATGTGCGCAAGGGAACTCCGTTTGTCCCCTTCTTAAACGGAGGTCACCAGGAACATGGCCGACGCGGTGGCACCGAAAACGTGGCCTCCATTGTCGGTCTTGGCCGGGCCTGTCAATTAGCCGGCGAAAAGATGGAAGAGGAAAACACCAGGGTTCGGGCCCTACGCGATAAACTGGAAAAGGGATTATTGGAGTCCATCCCAAAATCCATGCTCAACGGCCACCCCACTGACCGGCTGCCTAACACCACCAATGTCAGCTTTGAGTACGTGGAAGGCGAGGCCATCCTGCTGCACATGAATCAGTATAGTATCTGTGCATCATCGGGCTCTGCCTGTACCTCCGGGTCGCTGGAGCCATCCCATGTGCTCAGGGCCATGGGCGTGCCCTTCACCGCAGCGCATGGTTCCATCCGCTATTCTCTCTCCATTTACAACACCGAAGAAGAGGTAAACTTTGTCCTGGAAAAAATGCCGCCAATCATCGAAAACCTGCGACAGATGTCGCCCTTCTGGAAAGAAAACGAGTAACAGCAAACTCCATTTGAACCACGGATGAATACCGACACATACGGATACAGTCCACCCCGAAATTATCCGCGTGTATCAATACCCATCCGTGGTTTTTTATTGTAAGACGGCCCAATAACCTCTGCCAGGACAGCGGCCAGTTCACTGATGCCAAATGGTTTACCGACCATGGCCCTAAAACCGTACTGGCTATAGTCTGCCATAACCGAATCATTGCAGTAGCCCGAGGCGACGATAAGCCGGGCATCCGGGTCAACTGCCAGGATCTCTGCTGCAGCTTCACGGCCGCCCATACCGCCTGCAATGGTTAAATCAAGGACAGCGGCCTGAATCGGGCAATCCACCTGCAACGCCTCCTGGTACGCTGCAACAGCCTCCTCACCATTGACGGTTCCAAGTCCTTCATATCCCAAATGTTCGAGCATCTGCAAAGCAATATCACGTACCATGTCATCATCATCCATGACCAGAACAATCCCTTCTCCCGTTAGCGGAGGCTGCACAGTTTCAGGTCGACTGATTTCCGCCCCCGGGCTTGCAGGCAGGTACATTAAAAATTCAGCCCCCTTACCCGGAGCTGAAGAAACCGCAAGCAGCCCATCATGCTTGCTGACTATGGAATAACAGACCGCAAGTCCCAGACCGCTTCCGTCCTCCTTGGTTGTGTAATAGGGGTCAAAAATCTTTTCCAGGTTCTGCTCCTCAATCCCGGTTCCGTTATCGGCAACAGTAACCTTCACATAACTTCCGGGCGACAGTCCCGGCGGCATTTCCTCGTCCGGTACCTGGAGATTTTTTGCCGTGATAACGATTATACCCCCACCTGCGACAGCCTGCCGTGCATTCAGTACTAAATTTTGGATCACCTGTCCGATCTGTCCTGCATCGACTACAGTGGGCCAGAGATTTTCGGACAGCACATATTCACAGGCGGCTTTGGTCCCATGCAGAACAAAATCAGCTGACTCTTGGATCACGGCCTCCAGGGAATGCATTCTCTTCACCGGATCGCCGCCTTTGGAAAATGTCAGCAACTGATGGGTCAAACCGGTTGCCCGGTCAGCAGCGACCAGGGCGTGACTCAACAATTCTGCAGCCTTGCCGTCAGGGGGAACATGAGTACAAGCCAAGGAAATATTACCGGTCAGCGCCATAAGAATGTTATTGAAATCATGGGCAATGCCGCCTGCTAGGACACCGGCTGATTCAAGCTTCCGGGCCTTGAGCAGTTCTTCTTCCATGGCCAGGTCATCGGTCACGTCACGAAAGACGAGCACTGTACCAAAAATCTTTGACTCCTGATCCCGAATAGGAGCACCGCTATCGGCAATAGATCGCCAGGTGCCGTCCCGGGCAATCAGGGCCGTATGGTTGGCAAGACCTATTATAGTGCCTGACTCCAAAACCTTTCGCGCCGGGTTGTCACAGGGTTCACCGGTCTGTTCGTTGACGATACGAAATACTTCTTCCACAGACCGATCCCGGGCCTCATGCCCACTCCAGCCGGTAAGATCTTCAGCCACCCGATTCAGCGTAACCACCCTACCGTCCGTATCAGTGGTAATAACTCCGTCTCCAATGGAATGTAGGGTGACGCGAAGCCGTTCCCGTTCGCTGACAAGCTCCAGTTCCGCCTGCTTGCGTTTGTCGATGTCACGCATGACCGCAATCAGATAATCCCTATCGTGAAAATGTGCTTTTTTTAAAGAAATCTCCACCCAGAAAATCTCTCCATTTTTTTTCTTTGCCCGCCACTCAAAAGTCTGGTTTCCCTTCACCAAAGCGCGGCGGACGTGATATTGCCC
>CAZQKF010000432.1:0-2714 GCA_964593645.1 uncultured Desulfobulbus sp. | reverse complement strand
CATCGGCGACCGGTTTCTCTGCAGGCAGGCGGCAGACCGTCTCGGTGAAACATTATGTGCCACCGGCGGCACGATCCACACTATTGACGGGGACAGTGAAAATATACCTACCACCATTGCCAAGCTGCGCAGTTTCAGTCTGCTGCCGGGCAGACAGATCTTTCGAGTCAACTCCTCCCGCCTGTTTCACTCCAGAAAAATTGCAAAATCCCTCTGGAACAGGGCAGAAAAGGCAAAAGATGACAACCCGAAACGGGCTGCCGACCACCTGCGGGCCATGATGGAGGCCGGCGGCCTGGACAGCGCGGATCCGGGCAATGCCCCAGGCACGCTGTCTGCTGCCCAGTGGAAAAAATGTTTTGCCTTTGCCAAGCCGACAGGCAGTCTGGCCTGGACCGCATCCCTGCTTGCCCAAATTCCTCCAGGAAACACAACGACCCCGGCCGCTGCTGCCGGGGATCCGGCGGAACTGCTCCAGGACGTCCTGGAGGCCGGTATCCCTGACGGCAACATCCTGATGCTGCTGGCGGAAGAGGTGGACAAACGCAAAAAACTGTTCAAATTTTTCAAAAAATCCTTCGCAGTTATTGACCTGAGCGTTGACAGCGGTTCCAGTTTCCAGGCCCAGAAAGTACAGAAGGTCGTGCTCCAGGAGCAAGTGAACCAGACCCTGCAGAGAATGAGCAAGACCATGGCTCCCAAGGTGGCGGAGCTGTTATTTGAACGGGTGGGATTTCACCCGGTTGCCGTGGTCATGGAAACAGAAAAGCTGGCGCTGTATATTGGGGAGGCCAAACAGATTACGGCTGAGGATCTCGATGCCGTGGTCGGACGAACCCGCCAAGAGGCCCTGTTTGAACTGACCCAGGCCATTGGCGAAAAAAACACGGATCAGGCCCTGCTGATCGCCGGCCGGCTGCAGGAGAACAACATCCACGGTCTGGCAATACTGGCCACACTGCGTAATTTCACCCGCAAAATGCTGCTCTTTGCCGCCCTGCAGCATCAGGATACATACGGAGTGCGGCCCAACATAGCGCCCAAAATTTTCCAGCAGCAATGTCTGCCGGCTCTCAAGCAGAATGAACGCTGGAGCAAAGAGCTCTCCGGCCATCCCTATGCCCTGTACATGCAGTTTAAGACAGCATCTGGATTTTCTCTTGCCACCCTGCAGTCCTGGCTGCGCCTGATCCTTGCGGCTGAAATGCGACTGAAGGGATCGCCCATTGACGCGGATACCGTGCTCCAGCATCTGCTGCTTTCCATGCTGAGACAGGCAGGCAATGGAAACTTGCAAAATCGGCGTGAGGCATTACATTATTAGAAGTTTAGAAAGTACAAGCCGGATTTCTTCGGGGCGAACTACCCTGTTGCCGGTTCTCTGTATGTACCACCACAAGTATGCTAACATAGTCAAACAGCTGTAGATACATATGGGAAAAACGCATTCAGGACACCGGGAAGAAACCCTGACCAAAAACCGGGAGGACGTGCAGGAACCTCCCCTGTTCAAGGTACTTCTCCATAATGACGATTATACGACCATGGACTTTGTCGTGATGGTATTGGAAACCGTGTTCAGCAAAGATACCACCGAAGCGACCAGTATCATGCTCAATGTCCATCACCAGGGGCATGGAGTGGCAGGCGTGTATACCCGTGAGATCGGTGAGACCAAGGTAGCCACTGTGCATCGGCTGGCCAGAAAAAATCAGTTTCCGCTCAAATGCTCCCTGGAAAAGGTAACCTGAGCGGGTTTCTGCGAGGATATATATTATGTTGAGTCGAGAGTTGGAACTGGCCCTGATCAAGGCCATAAAAGAGGCAAAGACCAAAAAACATGAGTATGTGACGGTTGAACACATGCTGTGGGGGCTGCTCCATGATGATCTGGCAAACCATATCATTGACAAATGCGGCGGCAACCATGACACCATAAAAGATCGCCTGGAACGTTTTTTCGCCGGCGGCATGCCCATCTTAAAAGACGGCGATGGCGAACCCGCCCAGACGGTCGCCTTTAACAGGGTGCTGCAGCGGGCTGTTAACCATGTCCAGAGCTGCGGTAAAAAACAGGTAGATACCGGCGATGTGCTGGTGTCCATCTTTGCCGAACCCGACTCCCATGCTGTGTATTTTCTCGGTAGTGAAGGCGTGGGCAGGATGGAGGTGGTAGAATATATCTCCCATAACCTGCCTGATAATCTCCAGCGTGAGCCGCTGCGCAGACCGCAGCCTGCACCGGGTAAACAGAAGAAAAAGGCCAAGGAAGACCCTCTAGCCAAGTTTACAGTCAACTTTGCTGTTCGGGCCGCTGACGGCAGCATCGACCCACTCATTGGGCGTGACCAGGAACTTGAGCGGATGATGCAGGTACTCTGTCGTCGCCGTAAAAATAATCCCCTGCTCGTTGGCGAGCCCGGAGTGGGCAAAACCGCCATGGCCGAAGGACTGGCTCTGCGTATTCATGAAGACGGAGTCACCCGGCAGGCTGATACACCTGATCCGGATAAGATGGTGCCGGATCTGCTGCAGGACACTGAAATTTTCATGCTGGACATGGGAACTCTGGTTGCCGGCACCAAGTACCGGGGTGATTTTGAAAAACGCCTCAAGGCGGTGGTTTCGGCCATTGAACACAAGGACAATGCAATCCTCTGTATCGATGAAATACACACCATTGTCGGGGCCAGTGCTACCATCGGCGGATCCCT
>CAZQKF010000431.1:0-2714 GCA_964593645.1 uncultured Desulfobulbus sp. | reverse complement strand
TGGCATCCACGGCAAGCTCTATGGTTCCGTACCCGGTCATCATAATGACTGTCAGCTCAGGATAGAGGCTGTGCATTCGGTCAAGGATTTCAAGACCATTGGTCTCTCCCATCATGATGTCCATCAACACCAGGGCAATCTCTTCCCTTGCTAGTATTTTTAACGCCTCTGCCCCGCCCCCGGCGGTCAACACGGAAACATCGGGCAGACGGTTGGCAAAGCTCCGTTTCAGTCCGGAAAGCAGGTCGGGTTCGTCGTCGACAAGCAGGATACAGGGCAGGGAAACATGCTGTTTACTCATCTGCCGCCTCCCTTATGCCTGTGGGCAGGCAAATGATAAATCTGGTTCCGTGTCCAGGAGAGGACTGGACGCTGATATCTCCGCCATGCTCCTGCACAATGCCGTAGCTGACCGACAGACCAAGACCGGTTCCCTCGCCGGGTTCCTTGGTGCTGAAAAATGGATCAAAAATTTTATCCTGCATGTCCTTACTAATTCCCGGGCCGTCATCTTCAATCTCAATGTATATACTGTCCTCCTCCATCCTGGTGACACAACGGATCTCCCCCCGGCTGCCGATAGCCTGTCCCGCATTCATGATCAGATTGAGCAGAACCTGTTTCATCCTCCGGCTGTCCACAAGACAGCGGGGAAGATCGTCCGCCGGCGCACAGTGCAGGTTGATCTGTTTTTTCAGATACTGCTGCCTCACCATGGACAGAACATTTTCTATTATTTCATTGATTGCGGCGGGCTGTCTGTTAATTTTCCCCTGCCTGCTGCGGGAAAAATCGAGCAGGTCGGCAACAATACGGCGGCAGTTTTCCGTATGCCGCTCAATGACCGTCACATCGGCCAGCAGCTCTTCATTATCCGGGTTATTCTCTTTCAGAAGATCTGTATAGCAGAGAATAACACCGAGCGGATTGTTGATCTCGTGTGCGACTCCGGCAGCAAGTTGTCCGACTGCAACGAGTTTTTCCGTCTGCTGAATCCGCCGTTCCACCTCTTTTTTCTCCGTAATATTTTTGGCATAGCAGACAACGTTATGCACCTCGCCCTGTTCAGAAAACTGGGGATAAAACGTTACTTCAAAGGTGTTATCATCCTCGTCCTGAACCTGTTCTACAACCGGGGAGCGGGGCAGGACGGAAAAAGGTGTTTTGCAGGCCTTTAAGGGGCAGGAATCCGTCGTGGGCAGATCTGCAAGGCAGCAATTAATGATCTCCTCAAATTTCAAACCGTGCTGATCAAGAAAGGCCTTGTTCACCATCTTTATCCGGTACTTGGAATCAAGCAGGATAACCACATCCGTAATACCGTCAAAAACCGATTGCAGCAGCTCCTTGCTGTTCATCAGACGAACGATATTCTGCAAGCTCTCAATGGTTATACCAATCTGGTGACCAATGGAAAAGAGCAGCTCCTGCTGCTGGGCATCCACCTCCTCCAGATCGTCACCAACAAAGGTCATAATGCCCAGAACCTGGCCCCGGCAGCAGAGTGGCACATTGAAATTATTGACCAGTATTGCCTCCTCATTGGCCAGGCTGATCTGGCTGCAGGCCGCCTCCTGGATAAAGCCGTCAAAATCGAGCATTTTTTCATCAAGAAACGGCAGACAGACCAGTGGGTCAAAGGGAATGGCCGCCTCAAGCGCCTCGGCATTTTCCCGGCACTGGAGAACAAGCATGGCTTTTTTCCGATCAAGCAGATAAATACCCGCCCCTGACGCGGGAACCACCTTCAAGGCCTGCTGTAATACATTAGGCAGGATATCGACAAGATGCACCGAGCGGGTAATCAGTTCGCTGATGGTGTTTAAAGTTCGGAGTTCCTGGCCCCGGGTAATGACCTTTTCGCGCAGGATCGCCTCAGATCGCTGCAGGGCAACAGTCCGATCTTCCACCTTTTTCTCAAGATTCTGGGCATAATCCTCCAGCTGCTGCCTGGTCTTCTGCAGATGCCGGGCAACCATCTGCACCGACACGGCCAGTTCACCAAACTCATCCTTGGCTTTTGCCTGTTCATAGAGCTGCACGCCGTGTTCATCGCGCAAATTGGCACGGAAAATCTCGAGCAACCCTCGAAGATCATTTATAATAAGGCGGTTAAAGAATATCCAGACAATGCCGTAGAGAAAAAATACTGATATCAAAGCGGTGCTGAAAACCTTCCAGGCAACCTCTATTATAGGTACCAGACCCACATTGATCGGCACCCCGACGCTAACGACCCCGCTCACCTCATCCAGCGTGCGATCAAAACCACGCTGATCACCATAAAGATCTATAATCATCTTCGGAGCATCGGCAGGATTACCATGGCAGCGAAAACAGGAGGCCGTGAATCGAACCGGCAGAAAACGCATATACAGGTGCTGGCTACCGGATTTGACTATCCCGTGCCAGTCATTTTCAGCAGGGTGCTCGGCAAAATAGTTTATCTTTTCCCTTTCCAGCTCATTGGCCTCGAAATCCTGATTGCGGGCATTAACGGCCACCCGTCGATAGGCAAAAGAGGGCAGCCTATGCTGAAAACGATCCATGACTACCCGACTGATATAGGAAGTTGACATAGCCTCCAGGATAAACGTTTTATCGCCAAGTACCTCATACATCTTCGGGCGCAGTACTTCTCTGACATAGCCCCTGGTCGACTCCACCGCGGCCATGATGAGCTCAGTCTTATGATAGACATCCTCTTCCAGCAT
>CAZQKF010000430.1:0-2715 GCA_964593645.1 uncultured Desulfobulbus sp. | reverse complement strand
GTTAAAATTACGCAATTCCCATTTTTATGGTAAACGAGAAACCTTCGTTATAGAGTAGTTTGAGAATGAATTGCATAAAGTTGGGTTAAGGAAAGCGCTGCCGGGAGTGGGCAGAAGGAATCCTTAGTCAAACCTGCCACATAAACCTGGTGAGAACTTCAGGGAGGCCTCACGGAAAGGGGCGAGCTGTTCTCTCGGCTATTTTGTCAGGGTACGGCGTTGTTCTCGACGCTGCAATGCCTCTTTATGACGCCGTTTGGCTTCCCGGGTTGCGGGTTGATATTCCGGAATAGGCGTCGGTTTATGATCCTCATCAAGGGCAACAAAGGTGAGATATGCCGATGCTATGTGCCGTCGCGTGCCGGTGCGCATGTCCTCTCCCACTACTCGGACACCGATTTCCATGGAAGAACGGTGTGTCATGTTCAGGCAACCCATGAGGGTCAGCAGGTCACCAACATGCACCGGCCGGTGAAAATCAATTCGGTCAATGGAGGCCGTTACCACATTGGACCGTGCATAGCGGGTGGCGATAACAAAGGCGGCATCATCAATGAGCTGCATGATCACACCGCCGTTGACATTGCCGGCAGGGTTGACGTGATAGGGCATCATGACATGGGAGATAACAGTACCGCAGAAGGCTGAATCATTACAGACAGACATAGAGAACTCCTGGAACAAAGAAGGCCCAGCCTGGTATCAGGCTGGGCCGTAAATAGAACAGATTTACTGTTTTCTGAACACCAGTTTGTTGTCCAGGCCGCGGTCAATGGTAATCTGATCACCTTCTGCAAAGTTGCCTTCCAGGATCTCCATGGCCAGCGGATCTTCAATGTAGCGCTGGATGGCTCGTTTGAGCGGCCGGGCCCCGTAGATGGGGTCATAGCCAGCGTCAACCAGGAACAACTTGGCATCATCAGTCAACTCCACCGTGAACTTCCGGTCTTCCAGGCGTGTTGCCATCCGGCGGATCTGGATATCAACGATCTGGAGCAGGTCTTCCTTGCTCAGGCCGTGGAAGGTAATGATCTCATCTACTCGGTTTAAAAATTCCGGTTTAAACTGCCGATGCAGCAGCTCATCAATCTGGCGCCGCATCTCCTCGGAGTCCTTCTGGCCAAGATCCATAATAATATGGCTGCCCAGGTTGGAGGTCATGATCATAATGGTGTTCTTAAAGGACACCGTCCTGCCCTTACCGTCGGTCATCCTTCCGTCATCCAGCACCTGCAGCAGTACGTTGAAGACATCCGGATGCGCCTTTTCGATTTCATCCAGCAAAATTACCGAGTAGGGGCGCCGCCGCACTGCTTCAGTGAGCATGCCGCCTTCATCGTAACCAACATAGCCGGGAGGCGCTCCGATAAGTCTGGCCACGGAATGCTTTTCCATGTATTCAGACATGTCGATGCGGATCATGGCTGCTTCAGAGTCAAACAAAAAGTCGGCCAGCGATCTGGCAAGTTCCGTCTTACCCACCCCGGTGGGGCCGAGGAAGATAAAGGAACCAAGTGGCCGATCCGGATCCTGTAAACCTGCCCGGGCACGGCGTACAGCATTTGCCACCGAGACAATAGCCTCTTTTTGGCCGATAACCCGCTTGGCCAGTTCTGCTTCGGCATGAACCAGCTTTTCTTTTTCCCCTTCAAGCAGTCGGTCAACCGGCACCCCCGTCCACTTGGCAACCACTGCCGCAATATCTTCAGCTGAAACTTCTTCTTTCAGCATCTGGTTATTTTCCTGGATCTCTTCCAGCTTGGTGTTGGCCTCTTCGAGCTTCTGTTCCAGCTGGACAACCTTGCCGTAACGGATTTCCGCCACCTTGCTCAGCTCACCGCTGCGCTCGGCCCGCTGTTCTTCCATGTGGGCCTCGTCGATCTCGGTCTTAATGTCGCGAATAGACTGGATAACATCTTTCTCCAGCTGCCACTGGCCCTTCATGGCGTTGAGCTGATCATTGAGCTCGGCCAGCTCTTTTTTAAGCTTGTCAAGACGCTCTTTGGAGGCCTTGTCCTTTTCCTTCTTCAGGGCTTCCTGCTCAATCTCCATTTTAATTCGCTTGCGGTCCAGCTCATCAATTTCAGTGGGCATGGAGTCGATCTCGATACGCAGCTTGGAGGCTGCCTCATCAATGAGATCAATGGCCTTGTCCGGCAGAAACCTGTCTGTGATATACCGATTTGACAGTATAACTGCAGCGACAGTTGCTGCGTCCTGGATCCGCACCCCGTGATGTACCTCATACTTCTCTTTGATGCCGCGCAGGATGGCAATGGTATCCTCTTCCGTGGGCTCCTGAACCAGTACCGGCTGAAAACGACGCTCAAGGGCCGCATCTTTTTCAATGTACTTGCGGTACTCATCAAGCGTTGTTGCGCCCACACAGTGCAGTTCACCCCGGGCAAGGGCTGGTTTGAGCATGTTGGAGGCATCCATAGATCCCTCAGATGCACCTGCACCTACCAGGGTATGAATTTCGTCGATAAACAGGATGATTTCACCTGCCTTTTTCTCCACCTCCTTGAGCACTGCCTTGAGGCGATCTTCAAATTCGCCCCGATATTTGGCTCCGGCAATGAGCAGACCCAGATCAAGGGATATCACCTGCTTGCCCTCAAGGGTTGCCGGGATGTCACCGTTGACGATACGCTGGGCCAGTCCCTCGACAATGGCGGTCTTGCCCACGCCGGGCTCGCCGATCAGCACCGGGTT
>CAZQKF010000429.1:0-2723 GCA_964593645.1 uncultured Desulfobulbus sp. | reverse complement strand
GTACATGAAATGGATTCCAGTGGCACCGACAGCGTGGGCCTGGCACGCAATCTGCTCAAGCTGATGCACATTAGTGGCGTTGACGGCAATAGAGAGGGTAATTGCAAGTCCGGCAGCGGTCGCTGCGGTAACATTTTCCTGCAGTCTGCTGTAGCTCCCCCGGCCCCGGAGAAAATCATGTTCAGCTTCCATTCCGTCCAGGCTGACCTGTAGATGCAGACGATTGGTATCTAGCGCAGTGAGGTCGGTTAAATACTCCTGCAGGAGCAGACCGTTGGTCAGCACGACCACATGATGGGCCGGATGCTGATCCAGCACGTAGCTGATAGTCTCGCAAAAATCCGGATAGATAAAGGGTTCGCCGCCGGTAAAGTAAAAGAGGTGGCTGCCCAGTTCTGCGGCCTGGTCAATGGTGGTATGCAACAGCTCCGGGCTTAAGCTGTCACTCTTGGCAGGTGAAGATCCAAACAGACAGTGGCGGCAGGAGAGGTTACAGGTATCAGTCAGGTGGAACCATATTTCTTTAAGCGGCCCCTGCTGCAGATGATGGGCCCGGCCCCTGTAGGGTGCTTGTTCTGTATGATCCAGCAGGTGCTGCAGAGAGTCAAGATCGCGGAGAACCCTGGTCGGTTCTTCACCTGAATGTCTGCAGTACTCAACTGCAGCAGCTGCGGGAGATGAAGACTTCTGTAGTTGCAGCAGCAGGGAATCGGTCCTTGATGAGGGGACAAACCAGTCAGGGGCCAGGTGGTCTATATACACTGCAACACCGCCCTGTTCGAGGCGGCGCAGTCTTTTGAGCCATTGCATGGGGTTCCTTACAGGTAATTGCGTTGATGTATACAGGGAGCAGACGTTTGATGAGCCAAAAGAAAAAAGGTACCGATGGAGGGTATCGGTACCTTTCAGGGTACAGCGTACAACGCTGTGGATCAGCCGGGGGCATGTGGCCCGGCTGAGGCAAGCAGGTTGAGTTTCAGTTGTTACTCAAGAATAAAGTCATCACGCCGGTTCTGGGAAAAATCAAACTCATCCATGCCGGTAAACAGAGGGCGTTCTTCACCGTACGAAGTTGTCCGGATCCGGAATTCATCTACGCCGAGTTCAACAAGATATCGCTTGGCATTCAAGGCCCGGCGTTCGCCCAGGGCAAGGTTGTACTCGTTGGTGCCCTGCTCATCGCAGTTTCCTTCAATAACCACATTGCTGGAGGGGTTGTCTTTCAGATACTGGGCATTGGCCTCCATGCGTACAATCTGGTCATCACGAATGGTGGACTGATCAAAGTTAAAATAAATGGGCTGCATCTGACTGGAAGACCGGCCGTATTTCTGCTTGTACTCGTCGGAGTTCTGATCGTTGAAACTGCCCGTTGCCTCGCCCTGGCCGCTGCCTGCGTCAAGAGTTTCTTCAGTCGGCCCCATGTTCTCTTCAGTAATGGTGCCGGGTGAGCGAACGTCGGCGGCAACATTTTTGCCTTCAGGCATATTGTCACCGGCCTGGGGAGTATAGGGGTCTACACTTTTTTTGCCGCAGCCTGCAAGAGCGGCAAGGGATACGCAGAGAAAGGTAATGAGGAGCGTACGGGTCAGAAATGCGGTCATGTGAAATCCTCGTCGATTTTTTCAAAAGGTAAATAATTAGATAAATGTACCTGTTTATGGGATGTAACGTCAAGAAAAAAGCATGATTTCTCGATGAGGTAGTACTCTTTTATATGATCATAGCTGAACCCGTTTTATTTGTTTTGTTTTTCAATAACAGTGGGGCCTGGTAGTACAGAGGTCTTTCAAGAGTGCTGTCGTTTGCAAAGAGCATTGATACTTTTTGTTGCCAGTACCCACTGAGAATGGTAGATGAAGGCTGATGGCTACTCATTAATTAAACATAATTCAGGAGACTACAATGTTGAAGAAAGCAGTATTAACCCTGGTTACCCTGGCCGTTCTCTGCGGCTCTGCCTGGGCTCAGAAAACTATTATTTTTGCCACCGATGCAACCTGGCCGCCCATGGAATTTGTTGATGCCAATAAGAACATTGTCGGCTATTCCATTGATTTTCTGACCGCCGCCGGTAAGGAAGCCGGTTTTACCCCGGTCTTCAAGAATACGGCCTGGGACGGTATCTTTGCCGGTCTTGCCTCGGGAAGATACGATTCAATCAGCTCCTCTGTCTCAATTACCGAGGAACGGCAGAAAAAAATGGATTTCAGTGAGCCGTACTTTGTTGTTCAGCAGGCCCTGATTGTCCAGAAAGATTCCAGCATCAAGAACCTTGCCGATCTGAAAGGGAAAAAAGTAGGTGGTCAGATCGGAACCACCGGTTATTTTGCCATCAAGGCTGCTGACGGTGTTGAGCCGAAATCCTATGACGAGATTGGTCTTGCCATGGAAGATCTGAACGTGGGCCGTATTGCAGCCGTTGTCTGCGATGATCCGGTTGCAGCCAACTACGCGCTGATCAAGTACAAGGATACGCTGAAAATTGCCGGAGTGATCAAGAGTGATAAGCCCGAGTACTACGGCTTTCCCGTCAAAAAAGGCAACAAGGAAGTCCTTGACCTGATCAACAAGGGCATTGAGGCGGTCAAGGCCAAGGGCATTGACAAAGAACTGAAAAAGAAGTGGATTGGCCAGTAAACCCGGCTTGATTATTTCTGCGGCCGGATCCTGTTACGGGATCCGGCCTTCTTTTTTGAGGACCAGTGTGGATTCATGGCGGA
>CAZQKF010000428.1:0-2732 GCA_964593645.1 uncultured Desulfobulbus sp. | reverse complement strand
ATGTTGATGGAAAAACCGAACAGCCCCAGAATCCCGAAGGTTCCCAGAAGCACCACAGGGACTGCAATGGTGGGAATTATCGTGGCGCGAAAAGTTCCCATAAACAGGTACATGACGACAAAAACCAACAAAATCGCTTCGAACAGGGTTTTGACCACCTCTTCGATGGCGACTTTGGTAAAGGGGGTGGTATCGTAAGGGTAAATAACCTTCATCCTAGGAGGGAAATATTTGCTCATCTCCTCCAGCTTCTGTTTAACAGCATTCGCGGTATCGAGAGCATTGGCTCCGGCTGCCTGGCGGATCGCCATCGCGGCAGCCGGTTTACCGTTATATTTGGCAATGATATCACTTCGTTCCGTTCCCAGTTCAGTGCGGCCAATATCACTGATACGCACCACCGAGCCATCAAGATTGGTGCGGATGGGGATAGCGGCGAACTCCTCTGGGGTCTGCAACATATGTTGAACAATGATGGATGCATTGAGGCGTTGCCCCGGCATCGCTGGAGCTCCACCCAGTTGACCGGCAGAGATCTCAACGTTATAGGCCCGCAACGCCAGAATGACGTCTTCCATGGTCAAGCTGTAGCTGATCAGTTTATCGGGATTAATCCAGACCCGCATGGCATACTGGGAGCCAAAATTCATCACTTCCCCAACTCCAGGGACCCGTGAGAGGATTTTTTCCAGGTTTGACTGGGCATAATCGCGCAGGTCGTTGCCGTCCATGCTGCCATCTTCAGAGATCAGACCGACAATCATCAGGTAATTACGGGTTGATTTGCTGACTTTGACCCCGGAGCGCTGCACTACATCGGGGAGGCTGGCCATGGCCAGCTGCAGCTTATTCTGCACCTTGGACCAGGCGACATCCGGATCGGTTCCTGGGGCAAAGGTCAGCTCGACCCGGGAAGCGCCCGACGATGAGCTGGTGCCGGAGAGGTAGAGCATATTGTCCAGACCGGTCATCTTCTGCTCAATGATCTGGGTGACGGTATTTTCAACAGTCTCACCCGAAGCCCCGGGAAAGAAGGAATCGATGGCGATCGCGGGCGGCGCGATAGGCGGATACTGCGAGATCGGCAGGTTATAGATCGCCAGACCCCCGGCGGTCATCATGATGATGGCAATAACCCAGGCAAACACCGGGCGGGCGAGAAAGAACCTTGATAACATCAGTCGCCTCCGTTACTTCGCAGCAGGTGGCTGGGCTGCAGAAGCCGGAGCGCCACTCTGGAATGGAGCTGCCTTGACCGGCGTCCCCGGACGCAGCATCAGCAGCCCCTCAACAATCACCCGATCACCAGGGGCTAGACCCGCCGAAACCAGCCACTTGTTGCCGATGGCTCGATCAAGAGTGAGTGGACAAAAAGCCGCTTTGCTTTCGGAATCGACGATCAGCGCATAGGGGTTGCCTTTAGGATCGCGCAACACCCCCTGCTGCGGAATGAGAATCGCCTGCGCATTGACCCCTTCGTTGATGACTGCCTGAACAAACATGCCCGGTAGCAGCAGCCCATTCGGATTCGGGAACAGAGCACGCAGTGTCACCGAGCCGGTAGTCGGGTCGACGCTGACATCGCTGAACTGTAGGGTTCCCTCCAGGGGATAGGAAGCATTGTCTTCCAGAACCAGTTTCACTTTGTTATGGCCCGCTCCCTGCTGTAGTCGGCCATCCTTCAGACGACTCTTCAACCGCAGCAGGTCAGCAGTCGATTGCGGAACGTCAACGTAAATTGGATCGAGTTGCTGTATTGTTGCCAGAGGCACTGGTTGATAGGCGGTGACAATAGCGCCAGCAGTCACATTTGATCTGCCGATACGACCCGATACGGGAGCCGTAACTTTGGTATAAGCCAGATTGATTTTAGCTGTTTTAAGTGCCGCTTCAGCTTGTTTAACGGCAGCACGGGCCGTTGCTATAGCAGTTTTATCACTATCTATCTGTGCCTCAGCAGCCAGCAGTGCTGCCGCGGCAACCTGAGCATTTGTGACTGCCTGATCATGATCAGAAGCAGAAACTGCCTTGTCCCTGAGTAACTCTTTCATTCGGCGTTGATTGATCTGCGCCAGATCCAAAGTTGCTTGTTGCCGGGTCAGCCCCGCCTTACTTGCGTTCAGTGCAGACTTGGCCCGGTCGACATTTTTATGAGCAACGTCAAGGTTGGCCATGGCACTCTCAAGCGCCGCCTGGAAAACCGCCGGGTCAATCTGGTAGAGCGCCTGCCCTGCTTTGACATCAGAACCTTCAGTGAACAACCGTTTCAGGATCAATCCGCTGACCTGAGGGCGAATTTCTGCAATCCGAAATGCCGAGGTACGCCCCGGCAGTTGTGTGGAGAGTTGGATTTTACTGGTCTGCACAGTGAAAAAAGAGACCTGCGGCGTTGGTCGCTGTGATGGAGTCTGCGAGTGTTGATCACAGGCGCTGAGGAGCAGCCCACTGCATAACACAACGAATAGTAGCCCCCATTGAGAGGGGTTAGATTGGGTTGAAATATGTCGCATTTATAATCCTCCAAGGGGTTAGTCATAAGCGTAGATTTCAGTTCCAATATTTAAATTATCAAAACTGCACAAAAGCCCATTCCTCGCAACAAAACCGGGAGATCAGCAGAAAATACCCCTCCCATTTACCATTCAACCCTGCTCAGGCCTTGATCGCATTCCAGCTTGCTTCAGCTGTCTGTTGGATCAGCGCATCTTCCATAGTGACAAGCCCGGATAATG
>CAZQKF010000427.1:0-2740 GCA_964593645.1 uncultured Desulfobulbus sp. | reverse complement strand
CGGTGCTCTGGTGGTTACCATGCTTATCAAACCTGCGCTGGTCATTGAACTGCAGCGTAGAGAACTGGAAAATTCATAAACACCCATCAGTACCTCCTGTCCTCTGCCCTGAAAGGGAGAGGACAGGATTCCTCTTTTATCCCCACGGACCATCCACTTCATTTTCAACGAAAAATCAGTAAGAAGACATTACGTTCCACCGACATCTCTGCTGTAAAAAACACATAAATGGACAACGACAAACTATCTTGTTGTAATTAAAAAATATTCAGGATATTTTTTAAGTATCTTTTTATTCAGATTATCCTTGGTAACTGATTTGCGGGCAATGTCCGCGCCCTGGATAACATTCCATTCTTCACCATTAAATACTACAGGTTATGACTGCAACAAAAATACAAAGAACTCCTGAACAAGGCGAGCAGGCAATGATCGGAGGCATCCTTGAGGGAAGTCCGGATGCTGTGGGCGTTGCCGTTATCCGCCTGAACTGCGGCTGCCGCAAAATGGCTGCCGTGGATGTACAAGGTGAACCGGCAAGCAAAATTATCATGTACCGCGACCAGGCAGAAACGATCTGCAAGCAGTGCCAAGAAGATAATGGCGATTATATGCGGGTCACGGAACAGTTTATTCATTGGAGCACCCCTGAGCCGGATGAAGCAGTAAAAAAAGATATTTCAGCCAAAGTGCTGGGTACTTCGGAAGAGCAACCAAATTAAGATTTTTTTACGATAAATCATAAAAAAGGAGAACCTGATGGCAGACAAGATTTTTCGTGTCAACATGACTGAGCTGAGCACCTCTGTTGAAGACGTCCCTGCAGAATGGATGGGACATGGCGGACGCGGCCTGACCTCCACCATTGTCGCTGCAGAAGTTGAACCCACCTGTCATCCGCTGGGTAAAAATAATAAACTCGTTATTGCCCCGGGCCTGCTTTCCGGCACGACCGCTGCCAACTCAGGCCGGGTTTCCTTTGGTGCCAAGAGCCCGCTGACCGGAACCATTAAAGAGGCAAATGCAGGCGGTACCGCAGCTCAGATGCTGGCCAAGCTCGGCTGCAAGGCAATTATCATTGAAGGTATGCCCGCCGGAGACACTTGGTATAATCTCCACTTTTCAAGTGACGGCATCACTATAAACGAAGAAACAGAACTTATCGGCAAGGGTAATTTTGCCGTGGTTGAGGCCATTGCCTCCCGTCTGGGTGAAAAGCACGGCAGCATTTCCATTGGTACTGCCGGTGAGATGAAACTGCTGTCTGCCAATCTCTCCATTAAAGATCCTGACTCCAGGCTCCGCTCCGGCGGTCGTGGTGGTCTGGGCGCGGTCATGGGTTCCAAGCAAATTAAATTCATTGCCCTTGGTCCTACGGATTCGAAGGTTGAGCTTGCTGATAAAGACGCCTTTAATGCCGCCAACCGCACCTTTACCAAGGCACTGGTCGACAACCCCATCAGCCAGGCCCTGGGCCAGTACGGTACCAATGTGCTGGTCAACATCATTAACGAGGCAGGAGGCCTGCCCACCCGCAACTTCACTTCAGGCCAGTTTGACGGCCACGAGGAGATCAGCGGCGAGACAATGTATGACACCATTGTCGAGCGCGACGGCAAGCCCAAACATGGCTGCCACAAAGGCTGCGTTATCCAGTGCTCGCAGGTCTATAATGATGCGGACAAAAAATATAAAACATCCGGCTTTGAGTATGAGTCCATCTGGGCCATGGGCGCTGACTGCTGCGTGGATAACCTCGATCATATTGCCGAGGCAGACCACCTGATGGACGATATCGGTATTGATACTATTGAAACCTCGGTTGCCATGGGTGTTGCCATGGAAGGCGGCCTGCTCGAATTTGGTGATGGTGAAGGTATCTGCCGTATCTTGAAAGAAGACGTTGCCACGGGCAGTCCTCTTGGCCGGATCATCGGCTGCGGTGCTGGTTCGGTTGGCCGGGCTTTTGGTGTAACCCGGGTGCCGGTTGTCAAAAACCAGGCCATTCCTGCCTATGACCCCCGGGCCATTAAAGGTATCGGCATCACCTATGCCACCTCCACCCAGGGGGCGGATCACACCATGGGCTACACCATTGCCACCAATATTCTGGGTGTTGGCGGATCCGTTGATCCACTCTCCAACGAGGGCCAGGTTGAGCTGTCACGCAACCTGCAGATAGCAACTGCTGCCATTGACTCCACCGGCATGTGCCTGTTCATCGCCTTTGCAGCTCTTGATGATGAAAACTGTCTGCCCGCTTTAATTGATATGATTAACGCCCGTTTCGGTATTGGTCTTACAGCCGATGATGTCACTAACTTAGGCATAACAATTCTTAAAACAGAACGCGCCTTTAATGAGGCTGCCGGTTTTACCAATAAGGATGATCGTCTGCCCGAGTTCTTCAGTGAAGAACCCATTGCACCCCATAATGTTGTCTGGGACATAACAGGTGACCAGATCGATACTTTCTGGGACTTTTAATGGAAATAACCATTAAACTGTTTGCCTATTTTCGGGACGGCCGCTTCAAGGAAGCGGCCTCCCGTTTTTTTGAGGAAGGCACTACGCCGGAGGTTGTGATCACCTCACTGGGCATAGACATGGAGGACGTGGGTGTTGTCATGGTCAACAACCGCCACGCAGCACCAAATTACTGTCTGCAACAGGATGACGTGCTCGCCATTTTCCCAAAAATCGGCGGTGGTTGAACATTTGCATGGATGAAAACGCAACA
>CAZQKF010000426.1:0-2767 GCA_964593645.1 uncultured Desulfobulbus sp. | reverse complement strand
GTCTTTGACACCTATGCAGTTACCCAGGGCGTAGATACCATTATACCGGTTGACGTCTATGTACCGGGCTGCCCGCCCAGGCCGGAAGCACTGCTGCAGGGACTGATCAAGCTGCAGGAAAAGATTATGCAGGAGGAGTACAGGTGGAGCCGATGGAGATAGCAACAAGACTGCTTGAGCAGTTCCCGGATGAGATCATTGATGTCTATGATTTCCAGGGTCAGTCCGTAGTCATCACCAGCTGTGACAGAATTATTGATCTGCTGCAATGGCTGCGCGATACCCCTGAAATTGAAATGGATCATCTGATGGATCTGTGCGGTGTGGACAACCTGAAACGTCAGGATGCCGGTAACCTGGAGCGTTTTGAAGTGGTGTACAACCTCTATTCCATCTCCCGGCGGCACTCCATCCGCATTCGGGCTCAGGTTCCCCGGGAAAACCCCTGTATTGAGTCGGCAACCAGCCTCTGGTCCGGGGTAGACTGGATGGAGCGGGAATGTTTTGACCTGATGGGTATCTCGTTTACCAACCATCCTGACATGCGGCGCATACTGCTGCCCGATGACTGGCCCGGGCATCCGCTCCAGAAAGAGTACCCCCTTAAGGGGGCTGAGGAATGGCCTGGTATGGAAGAGCTGCAAGAACAGGTCGAAAATCTTCGCCAATATGATTTTTACCAGCAGGATAAAAGTCCGGCTGCTTCCGGACAGGACCAGATCAGGAAAGAGCGACCATGACACGACCTGTGACCAAAACCATCACCGTTCCGGTCAACGATGGAGACAGTGATCGGTATACCGTCAAGATGGGACCGCAGCATCCGGCAACACACGGTGTTCTGCGGGTCGATCTTGAGCTTGACGGCGAAACTATAATGGAGTGTACCCCCCATGTGGGCTACCTGCATCGCGGCTTTGATAAACTGGCAGAACACCGGACCTATGCACAGAGCCTGGTTCTGACCGACCGGCTCGACTACATCGCGGCAATGGCCAATAATGTCGGCTACTGCGTTGCCGTGGAAAAACTGCTGGGTATCTCTGTTCCCCTGCGGGCAAAGTATATCAGAACCATGGTCTGTGAAATGTCACGGATCTGTTCGCACCTGTTATGGCTGGCAACCCATGCCCTTGATATCGGTGCCATGACGGTTTTTCTCTACTGCTTTCGGGAACGGGAAATTCTGCTTGATCTGTTTGAGGAACTCTGCGGGGCTCGGCTCACCTTTTCCTATCCGCGTATCGGCGGTGTTCGTCAGGATGTGACCCGGTATTTTGTCAACGAACTGCAGCGGTTTGTTCATCTGTTTCCGGAAAAGATCGAGGAATATGAAACCCTGATTGATACCAACCGGATATGGCTTAAACGGACCGTTGGTATCGGTAAACTAAGCGGCAAAGAGGCCTTGTCACTGGGCCTGACCGGTGCCTGCCTGCGCGGCTCCGGTGTTGACTACGACATTCGCAAGCACCGTCCCTATGATGCCTACGATCTGGTTGATTTTGAGGTTCCCCTGGGCGGCGAAGGCGATATTTACGCCAGATATCGCTGCCGGATGGAAGAATTAAGACAGTCTGTCAGAATCCTCCAGCAGTGTATCGACCAGCTGCCGCCGGGCATCATTCTCAGTCCGGAGGCTCCTGATCTGGTCATGCCGAGGCAGGGCATGCGCAAAGTAGAGGCAGATGCCACTGTATACGGCACAGGCATCATCAAACTTCTCAAGGACCGGGGCGGTTATCCGGTGGGTGATGTGTACGTTTCCACGGAAGTGCCCAAAGGAGAACTGGGATTTTACTTTATCAGTGACGGCTCCGGCGTTCCGTACCGGATGCATATCCGTTCGCCGTCTTTTATTCACATCAGCGCTCTGCCGGCTCTGGCCAGGGGAGAGTTGATTGCCGACCTGATTGCCAATATCGGCAGTCTCGATGTTGTACTCGGCGAGTGTGACCGTTAGCAGACAGGGAAAGACCGGCCGTTTAAGCCAAAGGAATTATTATGCAGGTTCTGATCATACTACTTGAAATACTGGTGCTCTTTGCAGTCATCATGCTCCATGTTGCCTATGCAACCTATTTTGAGCGCAAAATCATCGGGCATATGCAGGTGCGAATGGGGCCGATGCGGGTTGGCTGGCACGGTCTGCTCCAGCCCATTGCCGACGGTATCAAGAGCTTTTTTAAAGAGGATATTATTCCGGCGCAGGCAGACAGAACCGTCTTCATGGCAGCCCCGCTTATCTGCCTGGTGGCAATGATGACTTCACTGGCAGTGCTTCCCTTTGCCAAAGGCTGGGTACTTGCCGATATCAACATAGACCTGCTCTTTATCTTTGCCATGAGTTCTCTGGCCAGTTACGGCGTTATGCTTGCCGGCTGGGCCTCAAATTCAAAGTTTACCTTTCTCGGCGGCCTGCGCTCAATGGCCCAGGTCATCAGCTATGAGATTTCTCTGGGACTCAGCCTGGTTGGGATCATGATGCTTTCCGGCACTCTGAATCTGAGTAAAATCGTGGAAGCGCAGGGCAACTCATTTGGTTCCATGTATGTCTTTCCCCAGATCATTGCCTTTGCTGTGTTCTGTGTGGCAATGCTTGCGGAAACCAATCGCGTTCCCTTTGATCTTCCCGAGGCGGAAACAGAACTGGTTTCCGGCTATTGTACCGAATACAGCGGTATGCGCTATGCTATCTTTTTCATGGCTGAATATATCGGCATGATGGTGATGGCGGCCATCGGAACCATCTGTTTTCTCGGGGGCT
>CAZQKF010000425.1:0-2767 GCA_964593645.1 uncultured Desulfobulbus sp. | reverse complement strand
GCAGCACCCCGCAAGCCTGCTGCTCATAACCCGGTCGGCTGGGCTTGCTGTGGGCTACATCCTGTTTCAAACTGTGGTTCCGGAAACCGAGCTGCTCAGATTGGCGGTACTGCCCGACTATCGACGACAGGGGCACGCTGCTAAGCTGCTTAAATACGCCTTTGGCAAGCTTGCAGGTCAGGGAGTGCAGAGCTGTTTTTTAGAGGTGCGTCGCTCCAACACTCCGGCGCGTTTGCTGTATGCACGGCATGGATTTACAAAGGTAGGCAAGCGATTAAATTACTACCGCGATCCAAGTGAAGATGCGGTTTTGATGCAATATGATTTGAACGGGTACAGGGGGAAGGATGAGGACAATTCGGGATCTTGATATTACGGATAAACGGGTGCTGATCCGGGTGGATTTCAACGTGCCCATGGACGAGGCGGGTACTATCACCGATGACCTGCGGATCCGCACGGTTCTGCCCACCATTGAATATGCTCTTGACCAGGGCGCAAAGATAATCCTCTGTTCCCACATGGGCCGCCCCAAGGGACAGCGGGTTGAAAAGTTTTCTCTGGCCCCGGTTGCCCATCACCTGTCAGGCATTCTGGAAAAACCCGTGCGCCTGGCCACAGACTGCATCGGCCCGGAGGCGGAATCGGTGGTCGGTTCCATGAACAGGGGCGATGTGGTCCTGTTGGAAAACCTGCGCTTTCATGCCGAGGAGCAGGCCAATGACCCGGAGTTTGCCCGGCAGTTGGCCGCCCTTGCCGATGTCTATATAAACAACGCCTTTGCCGTTTCTCACCGGGCCCATGCCTCGGTGGTGGGAGTGCCCAAATACTGTACGGAGAAAGGCGCCGGCTTTCTCCTGCAAAAGGAGATGGAATACTTTCATCGCTCCATTGATGAGCCCTTTCGGCCCCTGGTGGCTATTGTCGGCGGAGCCAAGGTGTCCAGCAAGCTGGGCGCCCTGGATAATATGCTGGATAAAGTCGACTGCATGCTCATTGGCGGGGCCATGGCCAATACCTTTCTTAAGAGCCAGGGGTTTGGCGTGGGCGCTTCCAAGGTAGAAGACGACTTGCTGGAAAGCGCCCGTCAGCTGTTGGCTGATGCTGCTGAAAAAGGAGTTAAGGTATACCTGCCCGTGGATGTCATTGCTGCAGACCGTTTTGCCCCGGACACGGTGAGCAAGCAGGTCACGATCCAGGATATCCCGGACACCTGGATGGCCCTGGATGTGGGCCCGGCCACGGTAATCTGTTTTTCCGAGGTCCTGGCCGATGCTAAAACCATTATCTGGAACGGTCCCATGGGCGCCTTTGAGATGGACGCATTCTCTCGCGGTACCATGGCCCTGGCTCATACCGTGGCCTCTTCCCATGCCTTGAGTATTACCGGCGGCGGCGATTCCAACGCGGCCGTAAAGATTTCCGGAGAGGCAGATAATATCTCTTATATGTCTACCGGCGGCGGCGCCTTTCTGATGCTGATGGAAGGCAAGGAACTGCCGGGCGTGGTTGCCCTGGAGCAATAATTTTTTGTTTTTTTGATCTATCCTGAGAGGAATTGACTATGGCACGAACACCGCTGATTGCAGGCAACTGGAAGATGTACCTTACCATGGCCCAGGCTGTTGAACTTGCCGCTGCCGTTGCTGCCTCAGCCAAAGGGCTGACGGATCGGGAGGTAATGATTGCCCCTTCATATACCGCCCTTGCGCAGGTCGCAGAGGCTGTGACAGGTTCGCCGGTCAAGGTTGCTGCGCAAAATGTGGCATGGGAAGCGGAAGGGGCCTTTACCGGTGAGATATCAGCGGTCATGCTGCACGAGGCCGGAGTGGGCATGGTTATTTTAGGTCATTCCGAACGACGTCATATCTTTGGCGAAGATAATAGCATGGTCAACCAGCGACTGCTGGGTGCCCTGCAGTTTGATCTGATCCCCATCCTCTGCGTCGGTGAGACTTTGCAAGAACGGGAGCAGGGCAACACCCATGCAATCGTTGAAGAACAGGTTCGGTTAGGCCTGCAGAGAGTAACAGCCGACCAGGCTGAGCAGGTGGTGATTGCCTATGAACCGGTATGGGCCATAGGGACTGGAAAAACGGCCTCAAAAGAGCAGGCCCAGGATGTGCACGCCTTTATTCGCGGTGTTGTTGCCGGTCTGTATGAGAAAAAACTTGCCGATGAAATCAGAATACTGTATGGTGGCTCGGTTAAGCCTGAGAACGTAGACAGTCTCATGGCTCAGCCCGATATTGATGGAGCGCTTGTGGGCGGCGCTGCACTGAAATCCGAGTCCTTTGACCGGATTATTCATTTTAAATGACAACACTACTCATTATAATACACGTTTTTGTTTCACTGTTCCTTATTGGTATCGTGCTCCTGCAGCACGGCAAGGGAGCGGATATCGGTGCGACCTTCGGCGGTTCCAGTCAGTCTCTGATGGGAACCGAGGGGGCAGTACCGCTGATGAACAAGATTACGACATTTGCCGCTATCGTCTTCATGGGAACCTCTATATCTCTGGCCTATCTTTCAGCTAATCAGAGTACGGGAACCGTAATGAAGGATGTACCGGTACAACAGACCGCAGCGCCTGCTCCTGCTGCAGATAAAACTCCGGTAACAATCCCTCTGCCGGATACAAAAAATGCAGTACCGGCAGTCGCTCCTGAGGAGGCTCCCAAGGCGCAATAATTGAAGTCATAAATTTCGGGTGCCGAAGTGGTGGAACTGGTAGACACGCTGTCTTGAGGGGGCAGTGGCCCAC
>CAZQKF010000424.1:0-2768 GCA_964593645.1 uncultured Desulfobulbus sp. | reverse complement strand
GGCAGGGGAGTGTCCGCCGGCAGACGGAGGTGAATCGTTATATAACCATCCGCATCAAGTTCACGCAGGTGCATGTGCAGCCGGCTTAACCAATCACAGCCGATCTGCTCAAAGGCAATGGTAGCGGCATAATCATGTTCATACCGGTTAACGGTTACTGTGGACAAATCAAACTCAGGTTCATGCATTGCACTGCTGAGTTGAAGGGTTTCAAATGCTTCGATCAGGGTTCTGGTGATATTGTGATGTTGTGAAGGCAGATGGATGACCGCCGGTTCCACCCCATGAGGAGCCCATAGGGCATAAAGCAAACTCTCCCGATGTTTTGTCTTGGTGTCAACCCCTACAAAATCAACCATCTCGTGCACTGACAGTTTGAGCGCAAGCGGTACAAAACCAAAGGCCCGCACCAGTCGCTGGGATCCGGTGTGGGTAGTAACCAGGTTTGCAACAGCAATCCGCAGGCCGCTTTTACCCTGTTTAAAGTACTGGGCCTGCTTGCGCGACACCCGGAGCAATGCCCGGTTTTTACGGTACTCAGGCTGGCTCATCAACATCCCGACCTCAACAATTTCCCGGCAGGACGGAGAACGCAGATACGATGAATTCACCACCACTTCACCTTGGTGATTTTTGGCTACAAATGCTATCACACTCCCATCGGCGATTGCCTGCTGCAAAATCTCACGATAATAAAAAACTGATTTAGCGTAGGAGTAGCGATAGGTGAGATAGGTCAGCTTGACTATATCAAAGGCATCAGACGGCGCAGCAATACCCACCTCAAGCTTTTCTGCTGCATACTGTTTTACGTCGGCGTCATCCAAGACCTGTCGGTGCTGTAGTTTCTTGCAGTGGGCAAGACATTTAAAAAAGATCAACACCCAGCCTTTGTTCCCCTCATTCACAAACCTAAATGAATCTGTCACCCGCTCAAGCAGAAAAAAGGGCAGCCCCTCTATCGAATTCTCAGGATTGCGACTGTCGTAAATAGGCAGATTCTCTTCATCCACCGGCAATCCTCGATTACGAAAACTAACACGCAAACCGTTTTCAACCGGCTCGCATTCAATAACAAAAAGCTCTTCAGGATCAGGTTTAAACGTCGTTACAATGAAGGCCGCCGCCTCTTCTGCAGCCAGCTCAAGCTGATGTCCTTCATACTCGTCTGCACCCAGAAAAAGCCCAGTTTGAACCACAAAATTCTGAATGATGGGTATCGCTTGAAGATTATGGTAGGTGGTGAGTCGGGATATCATGCCTTTTCCTCAAAATGCTGTGTACAATAGAGTACGCCTATCAAGAGTATTGTTCTCTATAATACAAGTGGGTACCTTCAGTTTGTGCACTCCGCACATGTCTGAGGCAGGTAGAAATGAATACACACAACCCAACAAGCTGTTTTCCTTCACAGTCCCTTTTGGGCCAGCCAGGTGATCAAGCGATCACCCCCCTGCCGGGTCGTTACCTGCTCTGTATACCCCAGCAAAACTTCAGCACTGTTTCTGCTGAACCAGTGGGACAAGGCCAACTGTTCCGCAAGGAACCTGGTCATCCGGGGCTCCCCTGACAGATGGAGAGCCGTATATATTTTTTCCAACATCCAACCAGCAACCTTTGCCTTGCCAAGGCTCACCCGGGCCGTGACCTGGTCAATGTCCATCTGCTCAAACAGGTTATTGATCCAGTCCCAGAGTAGGACCGGTTCCTGCTGGCCTATAAAAAAAGGTCTTCCCGCAGCCGTGGCAGTCGTCTCCAAGTTTTCGGCAGCCAGCAAATGCGCGTATACTACATTATCTATATAAGCAATATCCACCAGATTACACCCGTCACCGACAATCTTTAACTGCCCGGCCCTTCCCCGTGCCATGAGCCGTGGAATGAGGTTGGTGTCACCGGGTCCCCAGACCAGGTGCGGCCTTATGGCAACGGTTTTCAGCTGCTCGTTGTTGGCCTGCAGCACCTGCTGTTCTGCCATTATTTTTGTCGTCGCGTAATGGCAGAGCGGACGCTTTGCATAGGGCAGTGACTCATCCGAACCCTCAAGGCTGCTGCCGTCAAAGACGACAGAAGGGGTGGAGGTATAGATAAGATGCGCCGTCCCCTGCGTTCTGCAGGCAGCCAGCACATTCAAGGTGCCCAGCACATTAACGGCGTAATACTCCTGAAAAGGCCCCCATATCCCCGCTTTTGCCGCCACATGAAAGACCGTATCGCAGCCTGCAGCAGCTCTGTTGACCGTTTCAAAATCACGGATATTTCCCTGGATACATTCAGCACCTGCTGCCGCAGCTGCCGGATACTGATGCCTGCCAAGGACCCGCACTGCAATATCACGCCTGCGCAGTTCCCGAACTATGGCCAGCCCGATAAAACCGCCGCCCCCGGTGACCAGCACCCTGTTCATGGAACCTCCACGAGAGTGTTCATTTTCAGAGACCGTCCTGACATGATGCGCTCTGAAAATGAAGCTGCTTTGCCGCCCAGAGCGCCAGTTTTTCCCTGAAGATCTTAGCGTTATGCCGAATATCCACAGGAAAGGCAGGGTGAACTAAAAAATTCGTCACATGTATGGTCAGGGCATTGGCCAGGGCCAGGTGCCGCAGTTCCGTAAACAGCTGATCCTGGTCGTCAACCCGCTCCTGCAGCTCAACAATCAGCACCGGCAGCTGTTCGGTGCCGCTGCCGATCCCCACCAGGGCTGAGCGCAGCACCCTGGGATGTTCATTAAAAATTGCCTCGCAGCAGATCGTATACATCATGCCTTC
>CAZQKF010000423.1:0-2770 GCA_964593645.1 uncultured Desulfobulbus sp. | reverse complement strand
GTCATTGCCCCGTAACCCCATGTATTGGCGACACCTGCCACCGTTGTGGAGTGTCAGATTCGGGCCTGGTGATCGACGTTGTTCGTCCCCCAGAATGCGGCAAATTTCCTCTGCAGATACGCCATCTCGTTGGAGACCTTGGCACTGCCGTTAAAATGGAGGGCATCAGGGCCGTCAGTATCACGAATGGTTGTAAGCTTGGCAGCTATTTCATCCATGGCTTGATTCCAAGAGATCTTCTGCCACTTTCCGCCAACGCGTTTCATCGGGTTTTTCAGCCGTTTTTCACTGGTGACCATATCAATAGCTCCAGCGCCTTTACAACAGTGACCGCCGCGGCTGACCGGATGATCCTGGGCCACTTCCTGTCGAACCCAGACGCCGTTCTGGACTTCCGCTTTGACGCCGCAGCCGACAGCACAGTAACTACAGATGGTTTTAACGGTTTGAGATCCCGGGTAGGCAGCTTTGGCCGCAGCAGGTGTTGCCGCCTTTGCCGTCATTCTGGTGGTCATTGCCGCCCCGGTTAAGGCAGCTGTTGCTGCCGACAATTTGAGAAACGACCGCCTGGCAACCTTGGGATTTAAGGTCACTCTGCAAATTTTCGTTCCTGCAGAAGAGGAACTGCGTAATTTTCGTTGCACCATTGTAGGTCTCCTTATGGGTTAACGGAGCGAATCATAATACTTGGTAAAAGCCTTGGACTCCCGGTACAGAACTTCATCTGACCTTTTTGACTTAATAGTCTCACCGGCCCGGACTTTTTTCTCGGCCAAGGCTGCGCCGGCAACTACTGCTGAACCGGTAAGTACTTGTTTGAGAAATGATCGCCTGCTCTCATCATTTTGCTGCATAAGTAACCTCCGCGATGTATGCATGGTGAAACATGAAATAAAATCCGGTTGCCCGGCCTCTGCCGCAATTGCGGCGCTCTGATGCTAGTTGTTGCAAGGGCTTATTCATTTGCCATAAGTCCCTGCTCAAGCAGTAGGTATTCATTAAGAAACTGGATGCAGACTGCGTAAAAATCTGCGGTTTTGTTTGCCGCCGCGATTTGGACAAGTTGCCCGGCAGTGGGCATGAGGAACTGTTCAAGTAGTTGATTTTGCAGGAGGCGTGCCTGTGTTGAAGCCTGTTTTTCCTCTTCAATAAGGGTAACCAGGGCATCAAGCATAAGCAGAATTGAGTCTTCAGGATCTGTGTTGCTGCTGTCTTTGATCAGTTGGCTGTGCATCAGGAATTCGCGGTACCTGACCAGAGTTGGCCCGTAACTTTTGCCGTCAAGAAAGTTTGAGGCATTTAAGGGGAGCAGGTCTCTGCTGTAGGGATTTGTAAAGAGTTCGTAATACTCATCTTTGATTTCCTGCAGACTTTTTTTGGCCAGAATTTCACCTAGTTGTCGGATAACATTGTCGAGCTGCTGATTGATTCGTTCTCTGGCTAATGCAGAGAAAATACCACGCCAGCGACTCATCAGTTCAGCATCGGGCGCATCTTGGAAAAAGGATTTCAACAGGTCAAGGAAGCGCAGACGAATCAGGAACAGATCGCGGTCGGTGATGTCGGTTTCTGTATTCATGTACATTTATTCATGTGATTCAAAGAGTTGTATGACGCGACACGTTTCGCAGTAGTTCAAGAGAGTATCACTGCTGTCCCACATGTTTTTTTCAGTAAGCACTGTTATTATTTTAGCCAGTGACTCTTTGGTACCAAATATTTTTCCGCAGTGCAGGCATTTGACTGGTTCTGCCTGGGCCAATACTTGGGTTGTGAAAAAACTAGCATGCAGGGAAAGGCCCGGCTGCAGAATAAGGGCACCTTCAGGGCAGAGTTCAACGCAGGTTCCGCATTGGACACAGTGGGCCGGCAGTTGCTGTAAAGAAAAAGTGTCACTGTCGGCGGTAAGTGATTCAATTCGGCATTCGCCGACACAGGCAGTGCACAGGGTGCATTTTGCCGTGTCACAGTGGACTTCACCGAAGACTGCAGCCCCTTTGCCTGTCAGGCGAACCGGTTCTGCATCACTGTGCAGGCAGAGGAACGAGAGAAGATCCACCAGTTTTTCTCGGCGGTTGGTTAGGGAAAAGTCGTGATACAGAGTCGTTAACGGGTTGTGCTTGCAAGTATGTTCAAGTTCTGTGAGCAGAGTGTTAGCCTCGGCGAAGCATACCGGATTTTTTTTGTCATACAGAGCGTTAAGGACGGCGTTCACAAGATCTATCTGCAGATGCAGGGGATGGGTTGAGTTCCCGGCCTGGCCAAGTATGATGATTTTTCCTGCACCCATGGCATAGAGCAGAAAAAGGTGGAAGCTGCTCAGGGCCATGGGTTGCGGATACTCAAGAAAAAAGACAGCATTAAATTTTTTTGTGCCGGTCTGCCACCAGAAGCGGTGCAGATCCTGTTCGTTTCCCAGCACGACTGTTACGTTTTTGTCCAGGGTAACAGTTCTGAAGTATTCAATAAAGACTATATCGTTAAGGCGGACATACTGCAGCGCTCCTGTGGGGCAGGTGGCCAGGCATGCACCGCATTCCGTGCATTTCAGGTGGTCAATTTGGACACCATTGTCGCGGTTTTGTGAGATTGCATCATGGTGACAGGCATCCTGACAGAGCGTGCATCCCGAATCAAGTTTAGTGCTGTACTGGCAGATATTTGAGCTGCAGGAGATGACCTCATCAACCTGGGCGGCATACAGAGTTGCAAAGAATTGCACCAGATTGTCTTGTGTATAAATATTGTCGGTTGTTTGCGGCAGGTCTAC
>CAZQKF010000422.1:0-2771 GCA_964593645.1 uncultured Desulfobulbus sp. | reverse complement strand
CCCGGGCTGAGGAATGCTGCGCCTGCAGCCCCTTGATCCCTGCCTGAATTTCCTGGTCATCTATGTTCAGCAGCAGGTCACCGGCTGCAACCCGGCCGCTTTCGCGAACCAGTAGTTCACTGATTCGGCCTGAGAGTTTTGAAGATATTTCAGCACTGTTTACCGATTCCAGCCGTGCCAGAAACGAATTTGCCTGGGCAACGGTGCCGGGCTTTGCCTGCACCGTTCGCACGGCATAGGTCATGGGTGTTGCCGTGGGGGCTGCTGCAATGGAATGCTTTCTTTTTTTCAGCAGGATGACACCGCCTGCCATGAGCAGGATGAGCGGTATGATAAGGAATATTTTTTTCATCTGTTTCTCCAGAGATACTATTCTGTCCAGGAAGTTATGGTGTTACGGCCTGGCCGCAGCAGTTACGGATAATTTTGGCTGTTTTCGGGCCGGGTCTCCCTGCTCAAGCAGGTAATCAAGGTAAAATCGTGCATTGGTATAACTGTATCCGGCTGCAATGAGCCTGCTGAGAGCGAGCTGGTTACGGGCCTTTGCATAGAGCAGGTCGTTGATATCAGCGGCCCCCTGGTCGTAGCGCACCTGCTCAATGGCCTCGGTTTCCCTGGTCATGGCATGCTCTTCACGGGCACTTTCGTAATCACTCACCGCCGTGTTGATCTTGGTGACCGCCTCCTGCAGGGCACGTTTGAGTTCCAGCTCTGTCTTGGTCAGGGCATAACGGCTTTGCCGTGCCTGGGTTCTGGCCTTTTGTATCTTGGCCTTGCTGCCGCCAAAATCAAAGATCTTCCATTGCAGGTTCAGCCCTGCCTGCCAGACCTCCTGGTTGTCCCAGTCGCCGCTGTATTTATTGGTATCGTCATTGGGTCCGAAATTCTGCCCGTAAGAGGTGTTGAAAACCAGTTGGGGGTAGAGAGCGCTCTGCTCTTTTTCAGCAAGCTTGGTGTTTTTGGCAACCTCCAGCCGGGCCGTCTTGATTCGCTGCAGCTGTTCTGTCTGCCCGGAAAATATATCCTTTGCCAAGGTCATTTCCTCAGCAGACATGGGGATATCTTTAAAATCGGTTAACTGATCCACATTGAGCAGGCTTGCCAGGGTCGCCTGGAGGATGGCACGATCCGAAGCAATCCTGGCCTCTTCAGCGGCCCCGTTTTTTACATCAGCGCCCGCCTTGAGCTGGTCAATGCGGGCCTTTTTACCGAGTTTGAATTCACGGTCAATGTTGGCCTGCAGTTGCTGCAGGGCCTTGACGTATTCATGCTGTGCTTTTTCCCGGGCACGGAGCGAGAGGATGTTGACGTAGATGGACTTGACGTTATAGATTAGCTGTTCCCGGCTTAAGCTCAGCCTGGATGCAGCCATCTCCTTCTGCAGACTGGAGATTTCAACACTGCGGGTCTGGGCAAAACCGGTGAACAGGGGCAGCTCGTAGACAATGCCGGTCAGAAAGAGATCCCTGGTTGTGGCCACGGAAGCAGGGTCGTCGGCAATAGTTGCGGGAGTCAGGGGGGCCAGGGTGCGGGGCAGGTTATAGTGATTGTATGAGGCCACCAGGCTCAGGGAACCAAAATTTGCCGACTTCCGCTGGGAAATGTCCTGGTCGGCCATTTGGACATTGAGCTGCTGCAGCTGGATATCCGGGTTATTTTCCAGGGCCATGGTTACGCATTCTGAGAGCGTGACTCCATGTACCGGCCCGGATGTTGCGGCCAGCACTGGCAGGAGTGTCAGGCAGGCTGCAAGAAAAAATCGTGTGCAAATCATAATATTTTTTTGACAGATAAACTCATTTTTGCTTGTATGAGACAAGCGTTAAACAATCGTTTAAGAGAGGTTACTACACTATTATGCCGGTAAAAGTCAACAGGAAACATTCAGGAACAGCGTCCAGGGAGAGAATTGTCAGTACGGCAGTCCGCCTCTTTGCCCGCCATGGTTATGCAGGTACGGGGCTGCGTGAACTGGCCCGGTCAGCAGACGTGAACCTGGCCATGGTGAATTATTTTTTCGGTTCCAAGAAGGGGTTGCTCAAGGAGATACTCGATGATTTTCTGTCCGGTTATCTCTCTGTTGCCCGGGAAACTCTGCAGGGAGATGACAAACCGCAGGTGAAGGTCTGCAATTTCATTTCCGCAGCTGTAGCCTATTTTTCCGTTCAGAAAGAGGCCCTGATCGTCACCATCACTGAACTGCCCCATGATGACCCTGAGATCATCGCCTATAAGGCCGCCTGGGGCAAACAGATGATGGAGATAATCGAGCGTGAGATTTGCCGGCCGTTTTCGCCGGAACCTGAAAACCACCTTTCTGCAGCAATGATAGGTCCGCTGCTTCTGTCCATGATGGCATCACGTTTTCTCTTTGCCCCGGTTCTGGAACATGTACAGCCGGGACAGGATATTTTGCAGCAGGAATATGAAGAGTATGCAGCTGTGCTCAGCAGGATACTCCTGCATGGGATTGGCGGCAGTGGCATGGAAGCCCTGTAGTGTCCGGTTCCAATAAAGGTTGAGGGGTGGGCATTGCCACCAGACAGCTATTCCTTCCGACCATCCTCCCTCCCCCAAAAAAAACGTAGGAGCGGCGCCCCCGCCGCGAAGTCTCCGCCCGGAAAGAAAGATAGGCACCTGCAATGAACCCCAGATAAATCAAGATTTAAATGTGTGAAGGGAAAAGTCGTGATCGTGAAATCGTTATCGTGGCGAGGGCGCCGCTCCTACCACGCCGGCAGGGTAGGAGCGGCATTGCCCACCAACAAAAT
>CAZQKF010000421.1:0-2772 GCA_964593645.1 uncultured Desulfobulbus sp. | reverse complement strand
AGATACAACCTATAATTCTTGCAGGCGGCACAGGTTCAAGGCTCTGGCCACTATCAAGGGAGCTTTATCCCAAACAACTGCTGCAATTAACAGATGATTTATCCTTGCTGCAGACGACTCTTGTCAGAGTTGGTCGCTTGGCGGGTGCCTTGCCTCCTGTTGTTGTGGTGGGCGAGAAGCACAAGTTTATAACACTTTCTCAGATAGAAGAGCTTGGCTGCTTTTCGGATGCCTCTATTTTGCTGGAACCCGTGGGAAGGAATACTGCTCCTGCGATCTGTGCTGCTGCTGAGTATTGCTCTACCGAGGAAGATGATACTGTTCTTCTGATTTTACCGGCTGATCATGTCGTAATGCATGCAGATAAATTTGTTGATGCGGTTGATGAGGCGGCAAAGCTTGCCGGAAAGGGGGCTATTGTAACCTTTGGTATACGGCCCAAAAATCCTGAGACCGGCTACGGGTATATCGAGCTTGGTGAGGGGAACCGTGTTGCTTCTTTTAAGGAAAAGCCCGTACTTTCTGTAGCTGAGGAGTATCTTGCCCGAGGAAATTACTTTTGGAATAGTGGTATGTTTGCCTTTTCAATTAAGACATTTAAAGCGGAGATGGAAATTTACGCCCCGGAAATGGTTACCTGTATGAGAGATGCCGTCAAGCGTGGAGTTATTGATGGCAGTTTTTTTTGTCTTGAAAAAAGTGCCATGGAAAAGTGTCCCGGCGATTCCCTGGATTACGCTCTGATGGAAAAAACTGCCAATGCTGCGGTTGTGGTCGCAGATCTTGGTTGGTCCGACATCGGTTCATGGCAGGCATTATGGGACGTGCTTGAAAAAGATGATTTAGGCAATGTGACCAGGGGTGACGTGCTGCTTGAAGATACCAGAAACTGTTTTGTCAAGTCTGAGAATCTGCTTGTAGCAGCGGTTGGGATGGCAGATACCCTGGTTGTTGAAACTGCTGATGCTGTTTTGGTTGCACCGTTGTCTCGATCACAGGATGTGAAAAAAGTGGTGGCCCGGCTGAAAAAAGATGGGCGGAAAGAGTTCAGTTTTCACAGGACGGTGTATCGCCCCTGGGGCAGCTTTACCGTGTTGGAGGAATTACCCCGTTTTCAGATAAAGCGTATTGCCGTCAATCCGGGAGCCAAGCTTTCTCTGCAGCTGCATCACCATCGCCATGAACACTGGGTGGTGGTAACCGGAACGGCTAAAGTTGTAAACGGGGAGAAGGAAACTCTGCTCTATGAAAATCAGTCGACATACATCCCCGCTGGAACCCGGCACAGGCTTGAAAATCCCGGGGTCATAGCTCTTGAATTGATTGAAGTGCAGATAGGGAGCTATCTCGGGGAAGATGATATCGTCCGACTCGATGATGTGTATGGCCGGAAAGATCAGGAGTAAGAGGTATGGTCACGGGGGTGGCGTTACGATTTTTCAAACTCCTGCTTTCTCTTCTGGAATGCCTCCACATATTTTGCCAAAATACGTCTGCCGTTTTTTGTAACTTTTATAAAGGTCACACCTGATATATAGCGTCCATTACCGGCAGTTTCATGGGTTGTTCGGCCTTCAAGGTCAATGAGATCGTCTTCGAGGCCAATGGTTATCAAGAGTCTGCTGTCGTTTTTAATTGGAATGTGTGTTTCCAGTTTAATGCCGTCAATGCTCACATCGATAGTTCTGCCCATGGAGTAGGTCGTTGTTCTGCCTCTACTGTCCAGGATAATGTAATCCAGAAGGTGCAATGCACCGTAGCGGATGAATTTTCTCTGTTCTCCATGTGTCATAACTTATCCTGTAGACGGGTAATGTAGCCTGCCACCCTCTGGGAAGAGTTGGTGAATGGCCTTTTTTTCCGCCTTTGTGATTCCTCTTTCAGTGATTAGACCGGAAATCAATCTTGCCGGTGTGACATCAAAACTGTAGTTTTTTGCCCTAGTGCCATCTGCAGCCAACCTTACAGTTCGTATTGTATTGTCGCTATCTTTTCCTGTGACGCTGGTAATTTCTTCCTCTTTCCTCTGTTCTATAGGAATTTCCATACCGTTGTCAAGCTCCCAGTCAAAAGTTGATGAGGGAAGGGCTACATAAAAGGGCACGTTATTGTCACAGGCGGCCAGGGCCTTGAGATAGGTGCCTATTTTATTTGCCACATCGCCGGTATGGGTAGTGCGATCTGTGCCGACGATAACTATGTCTACCAGACCATGCTGCATAAGGTGGCCTCCCGCGTTGTCGACTATCAGAGTATTGTTTATATTTTCCTGTTGCAGTTCCCAGGCGGTAAGTTTTGCCCCCTGGTTCCAGGGTCTGGTTTCGTCGACCCAGACATGAATATCGATACCGGCATCTCTGGCAGCATAAATGGGAGCTGTGGCACTGCCGTAGTCAACAAAGGCCAGCCAGCCCGCATTGCAGTGGGTAAGAATGTTTACCGTGGCTCCCCTTTTCTTTTGACTTATTCTTTTTATGATCTCCAGGCCGTGGATGCCTATCTGCCTGCAGCTTTCAGCATCCTCCTCGCTAACAGCACAGGCAACATCCAGGGCTGTTTTCTGCATGGAGGCGCAATTTTTACAGTCGACTATTGCCTTGAGCTGGCGTTTTATGGCCCAATTGAGATTACTTGCCGTTGGCCGGGTACGTGACAACTGTGCTCCAGCCCTGGCCATATATTCCACAAAATTACTTTCCGGTGCCTGCAATGAGGCAAGATACATGCCGAACCCGGCTGTTGCTCCAATGAGCCCGGCACCTCTGACATGCA
>CAZQKF010000420.1:0-2782 GCA_964593645.1 uncultured Desulfobulbus sp. | reverse complement strand
CCGAGGCAGGTTTCTTTATTCACCAGAGTACCGTTGGTGGCCAGGCACATGCGCAGGCCGAGATTTGTGCCGTAGGCGGCAATGTCAAAGACATCGTTACGCAGCAGGGGTTCACCGCCGGACAGGACAATGACCGGGGCCGCATACGAGTTGATGTCATCGAGTACCCGTTTGGCCTCATCCAGAGAAAAATCCGGGTGGTTATCGACTTCAAGGGCCGATGATGAACGGCAGTGAACACATTTCAGGTTGCAGCGGCGGGTAATTTCCCAGGCAATCCATTTTGCTTCAAAATCCATTATATTATTTCCTGATTGTACTATCAGTTAGAAGAGTTGAGAAAATTGATGAATATAAAACTATATTCTTCTTGCGGGCAAGGGTCAACTGCTTTGTTATTACAAGTTAAATGGGCTTGTGTTCCTGCCTGAGCTATGCGACAATAGACTACAGGTACCTTAAGAAAATGAGGCCATTACTGCCTGGAGCAAGTTTTTAAATTGTTTGCCCGCTCAGTAACCGTGCTTAAAATGCAGGAGAAAGGAGATTGATTATGCAGGAAATTAAAACCATTATTACTCCAGTTGATTTTTCTGAAAATGCCGATAAGATTGCTACCTCAGCAGCCTACATAGCGGGAAAATTAGGTGCTCAGCTGCATCTCATCTTTGTGGTGCAGAATTTTGAGGATTATTCAGGATTTTTCGTGCCGCCTGTGAACCTGCCTAACCTGGAAGAGGAGTTATTTGAGTCGGCCCAGCACAGGATGGAAGATTTTGTGGAGGCCAATACAGAGGCCATCACAGCCGCCGGCGTTACAGATCTGCAGAGCAAAGTGCTGACCGGAGACGTCACTGAAGAGATTCTGCAATATGTCCAGGAGCAGGGCGGTAATCTGGTTGTCATGGGCACCCATGGCTATAAAGGCCTTGAGCGGGTAATGTTTGGCAGCGTGGCAGACAAGGTGGTGAAAACCGCTTGCTGCCCGGTGATGACCATTAATCCGTACCGTGAGGATTGCGAGGGAAGTGCTGAGAAGTAAGCAAGTGGCCGGGGCGTATTGGTGAGCATGCAGGGAAAAATACCCGGGGAATGAAAACATTTTTTCTCCTTTACCCGCCTCTGGCCAAGAATTGCGAACCGCCGCCAGGCATTGCCAGGCTGGCAGGTTTCCTCCGTGCCAATGGTGCCCTGTGCCCAACCCTTGATGTCAACAGACTGGGCCTGCAGTTTTTGCTTGGTCTTGATTGCGGCAAAACAGATACCTGGTCGACCCGGGCGAAAAAGAATCAGGCCGCCAACCTGAAGAAGCTGCGGCAGCCGGAGCTGTACCATAATGTTGACCGGTATAAACGGGCGGTTGCCGATACTAATCGGGTGCTGACCGGGGTGGGGGAAGCCCGCAACGTCGACCTGTCTCTGGCTAATTATCAAGATAGTTTTTCACCGGTTCGCAGCGCTGACTTGCTCAGAGCGGCTCACAAGTACAGGAAAAATCTGTTCTACCCCCTGTTTCGGGACACTGTCGGGCTGGCTGTTGCCGAAAAACAGCCTGATATTCTCGGAATATCCATTGCCTATCTCAGTCAGGCCGTGTCCGCCTTTGCCCTGATTGGTTTTCTGCGGGCCGTTTTTCCAGGCATGAAAATTGTCATCGGCGGTGGCCTGGTCACCTCCTGGCTGCGCAGTCCGCTATGGTCAAATCCTTTCACCACTCTGGTGGATGCCTGTATTGCAGGTCCTGGTGAACTGCCACTGCTCGGACTTGCAGCAGAAGAGGCAAAACAAAGCAGTCCGGCACCGCCTGTGTATGATGAAGAGGATTACCTTGCTCCGGGGTTTATTCTGCCCTATGCCGCCTCCAGCGGCTGCTACTGGAATAAATGTCTGTTTTGTCCCGAGACTGCAGAAGACAACCCATACAGCCAGTTGAGTTCACAGCAGGTCCTTGCAGATCTGCAGGTCTTGCGTGCTCGTCACAGACCGCTTTTAATTCATTTTTTAGATAATGCAGTTCGTCCGGGTTTGATGAAGGCCCTGGTGACCGATCCTCCGGGTATCCCCTGGTACGGTTTTGCCCGTGCCAGCCCATTACTGGCCGATGAGGAGTTTTGCAGAGAACTGCGAAAATCCGGCTGCGTGATGCTGAAACTTGGGCTTGAATCAGGGGATCAACAGGTACTGAACAGCATGCAGAAGGGGATAGAACTTGAGATGGTGGCCCGGGTACTCCGCTGCCTCAAATCAGCAGGTATTCTCACCTATGTGTATCTTCTGTTTGGTACACCGTCGGAAGATGAGCAGGCCGCCCGTAGAACTCTGGAGTTTACGATCCGTCATCATGAGGAAATAGGCTTCCTCAACCTGGCTGTGTTCAATCTGCCCCTGGCAGGGCCGGAAACTTCTGAGCTGGCAGTACGTGAGTTCTATAGAGGTGACCTCTCCCTGTATACGGACTTTGATCATCCTCTGGGCTGGTCACGGCAGAAAATACGTTCATTTTTAGCCGGAGAGTTTAAGCGCCATCCTGCAGTCGCGCCCATTATCCGGCGTGATCCGCCGTTTTTTACATCTAATCATGCGCCGCTGTTTCATCCTTATCTGTTCAGCAGGTCGTAACCACCTGTGTTCTTCTGTTCGCTTTTTTGTGTGAATCTACCTGCGTGCGAAAATCCCTGCAAAGTTGTTTACAGAAAGTTATGGAAACGGTATCTGTTCCATAATAAAAGAAAGTCTACATAATTCGTAACTATTCAGGTAGCAACAAAACACATGCATAACC
>CAZQKF010000419.1:0-2786 GCA_964593645.1 uncultured Desulfobulbus sp. | reverse complement strand
AAGCAAACAGGTTGGTTGCAACCGGTTTCATGCATACAGGTGATGTTATGGTCAGAAATACATATATTGTACGATTTTTTTCAATCCGCTTGGCGGGTGTCGCTCTAGCCTCTTTGATGCTGCTCTCAGCCATGGCAACTGTCCCCGCTGCCATGGCTGAGAGCAGCACGGACAGCGAGTGGAGTGAATGGAAACCAATGAGCAAAGGCTATGTTGCCCGGCGGCGGGTTCCTGCTAAAATCAACATGCCGGTTGCACAACGGCGTCTGGATAATGTACAGCAGCGGTTGACTCCGAGCCAGAGGAGGTTTAGTCGGTTGCAGGTACAGGGATCGAGTTTTTCCGGAGAACCTGATCAACAGGAAAAACAGTTTTCAACTGGGGCGTTGCGCGTTGATGATGGTGCCAGAGGGGCATGGAAGATGCCGTCTTACAGGAACAGGGGCGCTGTGTTGTGGGCTCAAACCTCTGCGGAAGGACTGTATAGTGTCTCCATTGAGGAGATTGCCGGAACACTGGACATGTTGTCTGAAAAAATATTGCGAAAAGTTAAACGCGGTCGACTGGAACTGACCACAGGCGGCAATGCCGTATCCTGGTATTATGATGAGGCGACAGACGCTATCCTTTTTGCCGGAGAACAATACAAAACTTTTTATACCGACCAGAATGCCTATCGTTTTAAAATCGGAGGCACTCGAATGGATCATTCAATGACGGTTATTGATGGTGCACCGGGCGATGGTTTCGCAGAAGCGGCTCCTTTCAGTGAATCGCTGACTTTTGAGGAAGAACCTGACTTTTTTTATTCCACCTGGACCGTGGCAGCGGAACAGGATGCCGATTACTGGTTCTGGGATTATTTGTATGGCGGGTATAAGGATTCCATTGAGGTCAGTTTGGACATTCCCAATCCGGCGCCCGTTGGTACTGCTCATCTTGAGGTTATCCTGCGTGGATGGACAGATCTGGAACCGGGGGATGAACATCATGTGTATGCAGAGTTGAACGGACAATCTGTCGGTTCAATGGTAACTTGGGATGGCTTTGAAGAGGCACGGTTGATCATTGATTTTGACCAAAGTATTCTTGATGCTTCCGGGAGTAATATCTTGACCCTGCGCAATACCTATACCGTGGGATCCCATCCCGGCCAGTGGCTGGATCAGGTTGATGTTGAATATCTTCGGATGCCGGTTGCCGTGAATAATACACTCTGGATGCACAGTGTAGAGGGAGGCACACAGATCGTCACCGGTTTTACCAGTGATGATGTTCTGGTCATTCAATCCCCGTCCGGGACCGCCGCCATGCTTGGAGATGTTCAAGTCGATGCTGATGATGGTGCGTGGTCAGTAAGTTTTAAGGCCGTTGCAGGGGCGGACTATCTTATTGTTGATCGCAGCGCAACTGTGGCACCTGTTGTTGTCGCTGATAGTGCAGCACGTCTGTCGAAAAGAAATAATGGTGCGGAATACCTGATTATTGCGCCCCGTGAGTTTACCGGTACAGCGGAAGCTCTTGCACAATACCAGAGTGATCGGTTCGATAGAGTCAGAGTTGTGTGGCTGGACGACATTTATAATGAATTCAGCTACGGACGTGTTGATCCATCGGCTCTGGGCAGTTTTATGCAGCAGGTAGAGCGTTGGCGTGTTTCGCCGTCATACGTTGTTCTTGTCGGCAAAGGTACTCTGGATGAAAAAAATAGAATGGGCTACGGAGACAGCTTTTTACCGGTACTGATGACCAGCACTCCGTGGGCGTTGGCATCCTCTGATACCCGTTTGCTGGGTATTGAAGAAAATGGTGAAGTTGCAGTCGGCAGGATTCCCATCACCAATGACAGTGAAGGTATCGCCTATGTCGACAAGTTGCGAACCCACGGTGCTGCAGGTTTCAACGACGAGTTGCTGCAAGCCGTCCTTGTTGCGGATAATCCGGATGATGCCGGTAATTTTCATCTCAACTCCGATTTGCTGGCCAACCAGTTGCTGGACAGTCTGGGGTTCACCGGAGTGAAAAAATTATACCATCCAGAAAATGATGTACGGGTAACATTTACTCAGTCTGCAACATGGAACAGCGGGTATGTCAGTTATGACGGCCATGGCTCTGCTGCCCAAGTGGGTGACTATAGAGAAAACTTTATTAATGCCGTTGATGCGGCTTTGCTGCAGAATACAGTTTATCCAGTCTTTACGGCATTGACCTGTGCGGTTGCAGATGACACTCTGCCCGGAACGCGGTCATTGGCTGGAGCTCTGGTCTTAAATGCGGACGGTGGTGCCATTGCTTCCCTGGCACCTACGGGCCTGTCCCTTGATGCTGATGCCCAGCTGCTGGGTTCTGCTTTTGTTGACAGTTTGTATGGCACAGCCGATACGACCATCGGGGATGCACTTCTTGAGGCAAAACTGCAAACCACAGGCGGTGTGGCGGAGTTTATGCCTCGTATTTATGAAATTGTAGGCGATCCGAGTGTGTATGCGCGATAGCCTGGAACCGAAGCGTCTGAGTACTTTTTAAGGAATACAGTAAATGATTGTAATGCAAGATAAAAAAAGTGCAAATGCTGGTACAGACAGTAAGCGTTATGAACCGAAAGGGAAACGTCGTACCTATGTAAAACCGCAAGTTTTGAGTACAGAGCGTCTGGAGGCGGCAGCCGCCACCTGCCAACCTCAAACTGGGGCTTTTGGTAAAACGGTTCCTGTCCCTTGCGGAACACTCGGCTCTTAATAGATTTTCTATGGAGAGTTGGTATCTTCGAGCTTGGGGAACCC
>CAZQKF010000418.1:0-2794 GCA_964593645.1 uncultured Desulfobulbus sp. | reverse complement strand
TTTCATTTCGTTGACGGCATTGGGGATCAGTTCGAACCCTTCGTAGGCGACAAAGATCAGTGCCGCCCCCATCAGAACCCCGAGCCCCCCCTGATCAAAAACCGGCAGCAAATAATCCGCTTTGACGTAGAACAGACCGGCCACAGCAAACAAGGACAGGATAATCACCTTGATGATGACAATAATATCCTCGGTCCGCCCGGCGGCTTTTACACTGTAGAGATTAACCCCGAGTTTATCGGTCTGTGCTTCTGGCATGGCAAGGTATCCGTCCATTCTGCGGTTATTGTAACTGTCCCTTTACCTCATCCAACACCTTCCGCACAATTTTCACCATCTCCGGCAGGTCCATCGGCTTCAGGCAGAACGCTTTTATGCCGAGCTGTTTTGCCTCGTCTTCGGTCACTTTGTTGCTGTAGCCGGTCAACAGGATGGTCGGTAAATCGGGACGGATTTTGAGCACCTCGCGGATGAAATCTTTGCCGCAGAGTTCAGGCATGGTCTGATCGGTGATAACCAGATCAAAGGCATCCGGCTGCGCCTTAAACCGCCGCAATGCTTCAAGGCTGCCGGTGACGGCGGTCACCTGATATCCGGCACCGGAGAGCAGTTGTTTTCCCAGGCTGGCAAGCATTTCCTCGTCATCAACAAACAGGATTCTCTCATCGCCTTTGGCCAAGGGCAGAACCGGGGGAGAAATCTCCACCACGGGAGTATCCACCAACGGGAAAAACAGCGTGAAACTGCTCCCCTGCCCCAAGGTACTGGCAACCTTGATAAAACCGCCATGCTGATCAACAATGCCCTGTACGGTTGAGAGTCCCAGCCCGGTTCCCTTATGGGCCTCTTTGGTGGTAAAGAACGGATCAAAGATCCTCTCCAGGGTTTCTGCAGACATCCCACAACCGGTATCACTGACACTGAGTCTGGCATAACGACCGGGAAGACAACTGTACTGAGCCGGGATATCCTCCACTTGGACTGCGGATATTTGCAGGCTGATGGTCAAATCGCCTTTTTCGTCCATGGCGTGGACGGCGTTGTTGCAGAGATTGATGAGGATTTCCTGAATTCGGGATGCGTCTGCTTTGAGGGTGGCGTTGACACTCTCGGCGCTGATCACCCGTCGCAGGTTGACCGTACTGGGAATCGTCGAGAACAACAATCGGTAGGTCTCCTCGATAAGCGGGACCAAACGTATCGGCAGTTTGTCGTGCGCTCCCTTGCGACTGTAAGAAAGTATCTGCATCACCAGATCGCGGGAACGCAGAACTGCCAGCTTGGCGCTATCCAGATAATTGATGATTTTACTGTCTGCCGATAGTTTACGGCGGGAGATTTCCAGGTTGCCGAGAATAATGGCGAGGTGATTGTTGAAGTTATGGGCCATCCCCCCGGCCATCAATCCAACGGCCTCCATTTTGAATTTCTGCCGCAGCTGGGTCTCGAGCTCCAGACGTTTCCGCTCCGCCTCTTTAAGCTCCGTCAAGTCGGTTATTGCGACGTATGTTCGTGACCAGTCGGTCCTGCTCGGGTCAACGATAAGCTCCAGAAAAACCTCTTTTTCCCGGCCGTCCAGGGTTTTAACGATGGCTTCAGAACGGAAGCGGTTATTTCCTGCCGCCAGGACAGCGATTTCTTTCCGAAATATGTCAAAACTCGCGCGGGTAAAAGTCTGGGCCAGACCCGCAAAGAGAGCATCCTTCGATTCGGCGCGATGCAGGGTCAGGGCCATTTGATTGACATTGGTGATTTTTATTTTTTCGGCACACTCGAGCAGTGCCCGGGGATGTTCTCTGAAATAGGCATCAAAATCCTTGACTCCTTTTTCCTTCAGAGCGTCGATCTCAAATTTAAGTACCGAAAAGTCCTCCTGAAACAGGCAGACCGGGGCATTCTCAAAGACCAGATGCAGATGTTCCTCACTGTCCGAAAGACGCTCAATGGAACCTCGGGTTCTCTGCCGCATTTTGATAACAGCGGACAGAACATTATCGATCTCATCCGGGACTTTCTTCTGTTTAATGAGGGCCTGGAGCGGTTCATCGGAAGCATCAATATCCAGACGGGACAGCAGATACGCCAACGACTGCAAATGACGGCCGACGACGAAGTAAAAAAAGACCAGCAGACAGGCCGCGGACAGGAAAATAATGGAAGCATTACCGGCGAGCAGTAACAACGTGCGGGATCTTATACGCTGATAAATCGTATCCAGACTGATAATAACCTTCAGCACCCCGAATTGCATGTCAGCACCGTTATAATGGCGAATCAGGGGAAATTCCTTAACCACTTTCTGCTGTGATTCAGCCCGCCCGGCAGCAGCGATGATCTCTTTATTGACACTGACCGCAAGGTACTCAACATCCGGTAACCCCAGCGCTCCTTCCAGCAAAACCGCAGCCTGCCCGTAGTTGTAAATCCACACGGCACGGTTCAAGCCCGGCAGGTAACTTTTTTCCAGCAGATCCAGCGTCTTACCGATCTGAAGCAACCCGGATCGTCGTTCCTGATAGACGAGATAGCCGGCCGAGAGCAGCGTTAGGGCAACGCTGGAGATCGCAACATAGATCACCAATCGCCGGGCAATTGGGCTTTTTATAAACCTAACGTTCTCCAAAGTCGCACCTTGTCGGGGCAGTAGACATCCGTTATTTCTGCCCAAGGGTTTCAGCCAGAATCTCATCATATCGACCTGACTGCTTCAATTTTCGTAAGGATTTCTTCAGGCCGGGGAGCAGGTACTGATAGCTCTGATTCAGGTAAAGATACATCCCTCTTGTGGCGAGCG
>CAZQKF010000417.1:0-2815 GCA_964593645.1 uncultured Desulfobulbus sp. | reverse complement strand
ATCGCTGCAGTACGTCTTTATAGTTCAGGTAACTGATCTGCTGATATGGACCTAATCGCAAATCCTGTTCAAGTTCATGAATGGATTGATAGTTGCGAACCACATCCCAGCCACTGACGTCTGCCTGCTGCGCAGCGCCGGACTCAGGCGGCATCTTCAGCAGGGCAATTGCAATTGCCTTGTTTAACTGGTCTGGTGCTGATCGTGTTGCGGCAAAGGGCCACTCCGGGTACAGCGGTGTACTTCGCAGAAATGGAAAGCCCTCTGTCGGATAGTAGACATTCTGCAGCAGCACTCTGAAATCTTTCAGATTAATTTTTCCTTCCTGCTGCATTCTTTCCAGGGTATCTGTTCGAACCGTACCGACCTCATATTTTCCGTCCTGCACTGCAAACACTACATCGTCCTGAGTTCCGACAAAGGCAACTGCATCAATGTTGCCTGCAGGGGTAATATGTAATTTTTTCAATTCCCTCCAGGCCATTAACCAGCCCCCCAGAGAATTCCTGCTTACTGCTGCAAATGTCGCATGTTTTACGTCCTTGTAATGCAGTATATCAGAATCCGCCCTGACAAAGATGACTCCTCCAAACATAGAATATCCCTGCCCCTCACGTAAATTCTCCAATGTGGCCAAGGGTCGGACTCCGTCCTCTATTGACAGAGAAAGAAATATCGCAGGGTTGGCCAATATAAACTCAACCTTATCCTGTTTGACAGCTTCAGATATTTCTGCAAACGACAAAGGAATTATCTCAAATCGATGCCCTGGAATTTCACGGGTAAGATAGTCTGCCGTAGCCCTCCACTTAGCCAGGGTTGCATCCACACCTCTTTTGGCCAGCACACCTATTCGATGAAACTGGTTAACCTCAATGGTTACCGAAAAAGCCTCCCTGGAACCAGATAGAACTACCAGCAGAGCCAGAAAAACTACACACGGAAAGCCAGAGCCTCTTAATCGAAATAGTCGCATTATCACCTCAATTTATGCGTACAGAAGATCGCCTTTACACCGTATATTTTATGCAAAAACAAGACCATAATCAAACATGCTAAATGCTTTTTTGTTTTATGCTGACTTTTCGGGATGTTCCGGTAAATTCAAAAAGAGGATCTGCTGTTCCTGGACAAAAGGACAGAAAAAACAACAACAGCTGCAACAAAAATGAGGCACGGAAGGTGCCCTTTTACCTGCAGAACAAAGCCGGCCCAGGCAAGCCCTTTTTGCAGCCACAGTTTATAGACTTTTCTCTATACGTGGCAGAATTTCTGCAAGCAGCTTATCGCTTTCAAGGTACGGACAGGGGTTGTCATAGGGAAAATCACGGCACTGTTTCGGGCGTGCACCATGAATGGTGCACCTCTTGCTCAGTGAACCATTGGCAAGGAAAATACAGGATCCATCCTCCCGGGTCTTAAAGGTATTTTTTCCCTCAAGAAATCTGTGGCGGACTTCACCATCGGTAATGTTATAATGACGGGCAATACGGTTGATATCTACAGCCATTATATACAGGCTTGCTCCCTGCAGTCGATAACAGCAGTAGCCGGGACAATAGCTGCAAAATATTTTATTGCCGGCAAGCGAGTAGTGATTACCTGCCTCTCTCACTGGCGAAACGCCCCGGACTGTATGCCGTGACGGCGCATCAACCGTTGAAAGGCCTGTCGCTCCATACCGCATTGACGGGCCGCAGCTGAAACATTGCCCTTACTGGCCGTCAAGGCGCTCTTCAGGTAGGTGCTGGTAAAGTTGTCCAAGACCTCGCTCTTGGCCTGTTTATACGGCAGATGAAGGAAACATGTCTGATTATTCATGCCACTCCCTTTGCCGTTTTCTACTGCAGGCTCAGCAGTCATCAGATCAGAGGGAGTGATCTGATTGCTGTCAGACAGCAACACAGCTCGATTAATGGTATTTTCCAGTTCCCGAACATTACCTTTCCAAGCCCGCCGCATCAGACATTGCAGGGAGTCAGGAGCAAATTCAAGATCTGAACGATCATGTTCTTCACTGAACATTTCCAGAAAATGCTGGGCCAGCAGGGGAATATCATTCATCATATCCCCAAGACTCGGCATAGTGACCGTCATTACGTTAAGGCGATAAAAGAGATCCTCACGAAATTCACCGCGCTCTATTTTAACTTCAAGATCCTGATTGGTTGAAGCAAGAATACGAACATCAACGGGAAGAGTTCTGGTTTGGCCCAGGGGCTGAATCTCTTTTTCCTGGAGAACCCGCAGCAGTTTTGTCTGGATGGATACGGGAATATCGGCAATTTCATCAAGGAGAATGGTTGAGCCGCTGGCCTTTAAGAACAACCCCTGCTTATCGCGATCAGCCCCGGTAAATGCACCTTTTCGGTAACCAAACAGCTCACTCTCTAAAATATGCTCCGGCAGGGCAGGACAGTTCACCGTGACCATGGGCTGCGCTGATCGCTTGCTCATAGCATGCAGAGCCCGGGCCGCAAGTTCTTTACCGGTTCCTGATTCACCGCGGATAAGCACAGTGGCCCTGCTGGGTGCAAGACGGCGCAGCAGATCCAGAACTGTAGTTAATTTTTTCGATCTGCCGATAAAACCCGAAATATCCTCCTGTTCCGTCAGTCGATGCTGGAGCTGCAGGTTTTCCCGCAGCAGCATGGTCCGTTCGATGGCCCGGGTAACGGCGTGAACGATTTGATCATTATCAAAGGGCTTTTCAAAAAAATCATAGGCACCCTCTTTAATGGCCTGCACCGCCATCTCAATGGTACCGTATCCAGTCATAATAATGGTGGTTATGGTCGGATCAAAACGAGTCAGA
>CAZQKF010000416.1:0-2819 GCA_964593645.1 uncultured Desulfobulbus sp. | reverse complement strand
AATGGAGTTCCCCACCACAATACCACCCCCTGCCAGGAACCCGATCATGGAGGTAGCTGTGAAAAAAGCACCCAGGGCCCAGTGGGCCGGTAAAATACCGATCAGGGAAAAGGGTATGGCCGCCATTACCACCAGTGGTGTAACATAATCCTTGAACCAGCCAACCATCAGCATGTAGATCAGGATCATGACCACGCAGAAGGCCAGGCCGAGGTCACGGAACACCTCCAGAGTGATGTGCCATTCACCGTCCCATTTCATGGATGGCTGGGTCTGTGTAAAGGGCTGGTTAAGATTATAGAGAGTGATGGGGGCATCCGTTCCGCCAAAATCTGCTCCGTTGAGCTTGGCCAGTTTTTTGTTCATAGCCAGGATAGGATAGACCGGACTTTCAGCAGCCCCAGCCACATCGGCGGTTACATAAATGACCGGTTTAAGATTTTTGCGGTACAGAGGTTGGTCAACCGGTTGCTCGGAAATCCGAACCAGCTCGCGCAGAGGAACAAGAGGTGCTTGAGGATTCATGTCCGGTCGCAGCAAGATATTGAGGAGTTGTTCAACTCTGGCTCGTTTAGCTTTGGGCAGCTGCAGGACAATGTTAATTTCCTCTTTGTCCCGGGGTTGGTGAAAGAGGTCGATGGAAAGCCCCTGCAGGCCGATCTGAACGGCCCTGGTTACCTCACCCCCAGATATACCGTTTAACGCGGCCTTCTCTTTATCCACAGTAATGATGGTCTTACTGCGCTCTTTTTCTCGGTACCAGTCTATATCCACCACGCCATCGGTGGAGGCAAAGATATCTTTTACCGCTTTGGCCAGCTTGACCCGGGCCACATCAGTGGGGCCGTAGATTTCTGCAACTAGGGTTTGGAGAACAGGTGGCCCGGGTGGCACCTCAGCCACGGCCACGGCGGCGCCGTATTTTTCAGCAATAGCGGCAATGGCCGGACGAACCCGTTTTGCTATATCGTGACTCTGTTTATCCCGTTTACCCTTGGGCTGCAGGTTGACCTGGATGTCGGCCATGTTCGGGCCGCCGCGCATGAAATAATGACGAACCAATCCGTTGAAATTATAGGGTGAAGCAGTGCCTGCATAGATCTGGTAGTTAACCACTTCGGGTTCCGCCCCAACCACACCAGCCATTTCAAGAGCTACCCGGGTAGTATGTTCCAGGGTAGACCCTTCGGGCATATTCAGGATAACCTGAAATTCAGACTTGTTGTCAAAGGGCAGCATCTTAACCTTAACCAGTCCGAAATAGACCATAGAACAGGTGGCCAGTAACAGGCCGATTATGGTGATGAAAAAGAAAAAACGGGCGGATGCATTGGCCAGCAGCGGATCCATGATCCGGTGATAGATGCGGGTAAAGAAGTCATCGGGTGCGTGATCCGGATCATCTTCCGGTTCAATAGCGCACTCCTTGGGGCCGCAGTCATCCTTGAGGATATGCACTGCTGCCCAGGGGGTGACGGTAAAGGCAATGAGCATGGAGATGATCATGGCCGCAGATGCACCGATCGGAATAGGCCGCATGTACGGGCCCATCAGGCCGCCGACAAAGGCCATGGGAAGGATGGCTGCAATAACCGCCCAGGTTGCCAGGATGGTCGGGTTGCCCACTTCGGCCACCGCTTCCAGGGCAACTTTGACCAGGGGCTTACCTTTGCTCGACGGCAACCGTATGTGGCGGACAATGTTTTCCACCACCACTATGGCATCATCCACCAGGATGCCGATGGAGAAGATCAGGGCAAACAGGGTGATTCGGTTTAAGGTATAGCCGTAGAGATAGAAGAGGAGCAGGGTGAGTGACAGGGTGGATGGAATGGCCAGCATAACAATGATCGATTCGCGCCAGCCCAAGAAAAAGAGAATGAGCACGGCAACCCCAAACACGGCAATACCCATGTGCAGCAGCAGTTCATTAGATTTTTCCGCTGCCGTGTCCCCGTAATCCCGGGTGACCGTAACCGCAATATCATCGGGGATAAGTGTACCCTTTAAGCTCTCCACTTTTTCAAGTACGGTTTCCACCACATGCACGGCATTGGCACCAGGCCGTTTGGCTACCGACAGCGTAACCGCCGCCTCTTCCGGAGCGCCTTGACCACGGCCGAACAGGACATAGGTGTCCGGTTCCTGGGCACCGTCAATAATTTCAGCCACCTCGTCAAGGTAGACAGGGGTACCGCCATACACCCCGATGACGATGCGGCCGATCTCCGAGGCAGTGGTGAGGAACGTCCCTGTCTGGAGTTCGATTTCGTGATCCATGGACTGCAGAGTACCTGATTTTTTTTGCTGGTTACTCTGCTGCAGTCTAGGGATGAGCTCGGCAATACTCAGGTTGCGGGCTGCCAGTTTGAGCGGGTTAAATAACACCCGCACCTGGCGTTTTGTGCCTCCGATCAGGGTCGTCTCCGCCACTTCAAAGATATTTTTGACCTCGTCGTCAACCTGAGCGGCCAGTCGGCGCAGAGTAAAATGGTCGTACTTAGTTGAATGAAAGGTGAGCGCCAGCACCGGCACATCATCAATAGTATGCGGTTTGATCAGCGGCTGGGAGACCCCGTGCGGAATACGGTCAAAGTTGGTCTGCAGTTTCTGGTTCAGGCGGACAATGGAGTTTTCCAGATTTTCACCCACGTAAAACCGGGCAACCAACAGGCTTTGGCCGGGCATGGAGGTGGAGTAGATATATTCAATTCCCGGTAACTCATAGAGCAGTTTTTCCATGGGAATGGAGACCCGCTCCTCGATTTCCTTGGGCGTGGCACCGGGCATGGACACCATGACGTCGATCATCGGTACTT
>CAZQKF010000415.1:0-2837 GCA_964593645.1 uncultured Desulfobulbus sp. | reverse complement strand
ACTGTACCCTTAAAGAGTTTTGAAAAACCAAAATATTTTGAGGGCTGTCTGCCCATTGAGGTGATGTGCGAACGGGGCAGGGAGACCCTCCGTTTCGGCCCCATGAAACCGGTGGGTCTGGCTCATCCTGAAACCGGCAAGAAGGCTCATGCTGTTGTCCAACTGCGGGCTGAAAACAGGGGCGAGACCATGTATAACCTGGTGGGTTTTCAGACCAAACTCACCTATTCGGAACAAAAGCGGATTTTCTCCACTATTCCCGGCATGGAGAATGTGGAATTTGTCCGCCTGGGATCTATTCACCGCAATACTTTTATCTGCGCGCCTGAACTTTTGGACAACAGTCTGCAGATGAAAAAACAGCCAGGCCTGTTTTTGGCCGGTCAGCTGTCCGGGGTGGAAGGCTATGTCGAGTCGACAGCCATGGGACTGCTGGCAGGGATTAATGGGGCGCGAAGGGCTGCTGGGCGGGGAATGGCAGTACCGCCTCCGGCAACGGCGCTTGGTGCTTTGATTCATCATTTAACTCAGTCCGACCCTGCCCATTTTCAACCCTCAAATGTCAATTTCGGTTTATTCCCGCCCTTGCAGAAAAAGATGAAGAAACGTGATCGGGGAACATTCAGGTCGGATCTGGCTCTACGTCTTCTCGCAGATTGGCAGCAGAAACAAGTTTTATAAAGTAGGTTGGCGGTGAGCCTGCGAACCCCAACAGAAATAATCTGACAATGGGGAAATGCCGGGGTTCGTGCCTCACCACCAGCCTACCCGGCACCGTTGTCGCAAACAAAAGCAGGAAGTTAAAAATACAAAAGCCCTGACCGGTTAACCGGTCAGGGCTTTTGTATTTGGAGTGTCTTATACAAAAAATCTTACATAATGGTCTTCACTGCGGTATCGGCAAAGGCGATAATTTTTGAGGGGAAGGCACCCATCAGGATTATGAGCAGCACCAGAGCAACGCTGCCGAATTTGGTAATGCCGTTAATCTGGACATCTGCCCGTTCGCCGGGATCTGCGGTAAAGGCAGCCTTGACCACGCTGAGATAGTAGTAGATGGCAATACCTGCATTAACGGCTGCCAGTATAACCAGAATGAGATAGCCCTGTTTCAGAGCACCGGCCAGCAGCATGAACTCACCCATGAAGCCGACCATAGGTGGAATGCCTGCAAGAGCAAAGAGTCCAATTGCCAGCAGAAAAGCCATCATGGGCTGGCGTTTATAGAGTCCGTTTAGATCTGTGATGGCAAGATTCTCCCCTTCAACAGAGACGTTGTTCAGCACGGTGTAGCAGGCAATGTTCATGAACACGTAGCCTGCAATATAGTACATAACCGTTGCATAGCCGTTGGAATTCAAGGTCAGCAGACCGAGCAGGATAAAACCTGCATGGGCAATACCGGAAAATCCGAGCATCCGTTTAACATCCGTCTGTACCAGGGCGATCAGGTTGCCGTAGAACATGGAGCAGATAGCCAGTACCATCATCAGGTAGATCAGTATCTGGGTGTTACCCGGTACCATGATGGTGAAGCGGATAAGCAGGGCCACTGCGCCAAGCTTGGGCAGGGTGGCAACAAAGCTTGTGGTCTCATTGGATGCTCCCTGGTAGACATCAGGTACCCAGAAGTGGAGGGGAAAGATGGCCAGTTTGTAAAAGAAACCGGATAATACCATGACCACGGCAAAAAAAGCTGCAGGAGCTGCCGATACCTTAGCAAGAGCCGGGACGATATCCTTGAGATATGTGGTGCCGGTCAAGCCGAAGATATAGCTCATGCCAAAGAGCATGAAGCCCGTTGCAAGGACACCAAAAAGGATATACTTGATACCCGCCTCCATCTGAATACGAACACCGGTGCGGTCATCACGCATGGGTATCATCAGGTACAGGGCAAAAGAGGAGAGTTCCAGGGAGACAAACAGGGTAATGAGTTCAACCGCGCTGACCAGGGACATCAGACCAAGGCAGCTGAGGAACATGAACATGTAGTATTCCGGCCGGATCGACAGATCAATACCTTTCAGGTTCTGGCCTGCAATGAGCACAAACACCAGCCCTAAGCTGATCATCAGTTTAAAAAACTGCGAAAACATGTCCACCTGATAACAACCGTTAAAGACGGTTGCATTCAGGTTGAAGCTGATCAGCGCACAGATAAAGGTAACCACGCCTAAGAAAATCGCGGTATTACTTACCTGCTTCGCATCAAGCGTTTTACTGAGGCTGAGGGCAAAGAATGCCAGCGCTCCAGTTAAAAGTGCCAATTCGGGTAGAATAGCCATTGGATATTCCTTTCCTTAGTTATTCAAGATTAAATATTCAGCTTCTTTACGTACAACGTCAAATCTACTGGAGCAGTACCTGGGCAACACCCTGGATCTGCTGCCAGTTGTGTAACTGGTCGAGCAGGTTGGCTACAGAGACATGAATCAAATTAATAAACGGCTGCGGTCCCAGGCCGATCCAGAAAACAAAGACGGCAAAGGGAGCCAGTACCACGATCTCGCGGAAACTCAGATCCTTGAGATGGGACTGATCCGGGTTGTTCTCTGTACCGTAGAGCAGCTTCTGGAGCATGCGCAGCATGTAAGCAGCTGCAAGTACAGCACCGGGAATGGCTGCCAGGGCCAGAACCTTGTTATATTCAAAGGTGCCGGCCAGGATCAGAAACTCACCGATAAACGAGTTGGTTCCTGGAAACCCAAAGGAAGACAGTGAGAACAGGCCGAGGAACGTCGCATACCAGGGCATGTACTTACCACAGCCCTGGGCAATGCTGAGTTCGCGACTATGTGTTCGTTCATAAATCATACCAACACAGAGAAACAGGG
>CAZQKF010000414.1:0-2844 GCA_964593645.1 uncultured Desulfobulbus sp. | reverse complement strand
ATCCTGGCCACCTATGTGCTCATAAATGTTGCATACAGCTTCAGGCTCAAGCATATCTCCATCCTCGATGTGACGACCATTGCCATCGGCTTTGTCCTGAGGCTCTTTGTCGGCGCGGCGGTCACCGGTATTCCGCTTTCCATGTGGATAATCGTCATTACCTTTCTACTGGCTCTGTTTCTTGCCCTGGCCAAGCGACGGGACGACGTGTTGGTCTTTCTTGACACGGGCCGCAAGATGCGCCCTGTTATTGACGGTTACAACCTGCAGTTTCTTGACGGCGCCATGATGATCATGGCCTCGGTGGTGATTGTTGCCTATCTGCTCTATACTACCTCGGCGGAAATCATCGAAAAACTGCATAATCGGCACCTCTACCTGACCGCTTTTTTCGTAGTTCTGGGCATCATGCGTTACATGCAGATCGCGTTTGTAGAAAAGCACAGTGGCTCACCCAATGATGTTCTGCTCCATGATCATTTCATCCAATGCGTCCTGCTGGGATGGATCGTTACCTTTGGCTGGATACTTTACTTTTGAGGCGTTCCATGCGGTATATGTGTTTTGCTTATCCACTCCTCTGCCCCTGCCATAGATTTCTTGTATGACATGAGACATGAATGGAGTACAGTAGGCCTAGACATTGTCGAGTTCATCACCAGTACGAAGGAGCAGGATACTTATTGACACTGAACCATGAGTCTGCATAGTTGGGGAAGATATCCGGCAACGGAAAATACAGTCCGCACCTTTGATGATCCGGATAGCCTGCGTGCTATTGTTCTTGGCGGTACGGAGATCATTGCCCACGGCAACGGCCGAAGCTATGGCGACAGCGCCTTGGCCGACAATATTGTCCATGTGCTGCCGTACAATTATTTTCTCGATTTTGATGAGCAGAATGGCCTGCTGCACTGCCGGGCCGGGGCACTGCTCTCAGAGATCATCGACATCTTTCTGCCCCGTGGCTGGTTCCCTGCCGTGACCCCAGGCACCAAATACATCACCGTCGGCGGGGCCATCGCCAGCGATGTTCATGGTAAAAATCACCATGCGGTTGGTGCCTTTTCCGACACGATCAGCGAGTTTACCCTCATGTTGCCCGATGGGGTCATTGTCACCTGTTCGCAAGATGAAAATAGTGAGCTGTTCCGGGCCACCTGCGGCGGCATGGGGCTAACCGGGATAATCCTCACCGCGACCATCCGGTTGAAACCGGTGCGCTCGGCCATGATCGACCAAGTGACCATCAAGACCAGGAACCTTGGCGAAACCTTTGCCGCGTTCGAGGAGCATGGGGACGCGACTTATTCCGTGGCCTGGATAGATTGCCTGGCCAGAGGCAAGAGAATGGGCCGTTGCCTGCTGACGGTGGGCGAGCATGCTCCCGATGGACACCTTGGCAGCACGCAAGGGGGAAACCTTGGTATTCCCTTTGATATGCCCTCGCTGACCCTGAACAAGATAACGGTCAAGGCCTTTAATGCACTGTATTACAACACGGTGCGGAAATGGGTTTCACAGCAGCGGGTGGGTATCAATAGCTTTTTTTATCCCTTGGATGCGGTGGCCAACTGGAACCGTATTTACGGCAGGCGCGGTTTTACTCAGTACCAGGTTGTCCTGCCGCTGGATATGAGTTTTGCCGGTTTAGAGAATATCCTTACCCGGATCGCCGCTTCCGGCAAGGGCTCTTTCCTGGCCGTGCTGAAACTCTTTGGCAAGGGCAATGCCAACTATCTCTCCTTTCCCATGGAAGGCCACACTCTGGCCCTGGATTTTAAAATCGAGCCCGGCCTGTTCGAGTTGCTCGACGACCTTGACCGGATAGTCCTGGACTGCGGTGGCCGGATATACCTAACCAAGGATGTCCGCGTTAGCAGAAAGGTCTTTGAGGCCGGGTATCCGCAAATCGAAAGGTTCAGGACTCTGCGCCGGGAGTATGGCATGGACACAATTTTTCAATCACTGCAGTCAAAAAGGCTGGGCCTGTAGCACAGCCGCTGACATTTATATCCCGCGGCCGGGAGCAGGTGACTGTCATAAGGCTAGGAGAATATCATGGATCACCTACTCGTTGTCGGGGCAAAGAGCGATATTGCAAAGGCGGTGGCAGCCGAGTTTACTCGCAATGGTTTTGATCTCACCCTGGTGGCCCGAGAATCAGCGGAACTGACAGATTTTGCCCGTGACCTACAGATACGCTATGGCCGGAAAGTCACGGTCTGTGAACTGGATATTCTTGACTATGACGTCCATGCGTCGTTTTACAATGGCCTTGCCGTCAGACCCACAGTGGTGCTCTCGGCTGTAGGTTATCTCGGCGACCAGGACAGGGCGGAATACGATTTTGCCGAAGCCCACAGGATCATCGATACTAACTATACCGGGGTGGTCAGCTTGTTCAATATTATTGCCGGGGACTTTGCAGCCCGCCGGGGCGGGACTCTCATCGGCATCAGTTCGGTGGCCGGTGACCGGGGCCGAAAAAGCAACTATGTGTACGGTTCGGCGAAGGCAGCGCTGACCACCTATCTCTCCGGGTTACGAAACCGGCTTCATGATTCCGGGGTCCATGTGCTGACCGTGAAACCGGGCTTTGTCGACACTAAGATGACCAAGGGGCTGGACCTGCCCGGACGCTTGACCGCCCAGGCCGACGAGGTGGCCCGGGATATCTACCGTGCCTTCGACAGGAAGAAAAATGTTGTCTATACTTCCAAGTTGTTCTTTAATCGGTTCAAGTACTTTTGGGTTTGGATGAACCGGGTAAACAAGTTGAACATCAGGATGGTTGCTGGCAATGGTTTTGACCAGGTTTCCCCTAAAGCTCCAAAACCATTC
>CAZQKF010000413.1:0-2852 GCA_964593645.1 uncultured Desulfobulbus sp. | reverse complement strand
GGCCTACGATGATGATAACATCTGCCTTGTCAATGGCGCAGTGGAGATAGTCATGCTCAGACAGGGCCGCCGTGCCGAGTGAACGCTCGTGATATTCACTGACCACGCCTTTGCCCATCTGGGTGGAAAAGAAGTAGATACCGCTGCGTTCAATAAAGTTACCGAGAGCACCGCAGGTCTGGCGACGGTTGGCCGCCGCTGCAATGAGCAGCAGTGGATTTTTTGCCCGCTGGAGCAGCTCTGCGATTTCCTCCAGCGCCTCACCTGCTGCAAGCGGCGGCCGAATTGTGGTGACGGGAAAGGGCAGGGCATCACTGTGCTCTGCTGCAATATCTTCGGGCAGCTCCAGATGCACCGGCCCGGATTTTTCCTGAACAGCAACCCGGAATGCCTCCCGGATCAGGGCCGGGATCGAATCAGCTCCTACAATCTGCTTGGTCATTTTGGTGATGGGTTCCATCATGCCGACTACGTCAATAATTTGAAAGCGACCCTGTTTAGATTTTTTGATCGGTTTCTGGCCGGTGATAAACAGGGACGGCATGCCGCCGAGCAGGGCGTAGGATACGCTGGTGACAAAGTTGGTTGCCCCCGGGCCAAGTGTAGCCAGGCAGACCCCGGGCCTGCCGGTCAGTCTGCCGTACGTTGCAGCCATAAAACCGGCGGCCTGTTCGTGCCGGGTCAGGATTAATTTGATGGAAGATGTCCGCATGGCCTCCAGCAGGGCAAGGTTCTCTTCGCCCGGGATGCCGAATATATACTGTACGCCTTCATTTTCCAGGCAGCGGATCATAAGTTCTGCGCCGTTCATGGTGAAGCTCCATTATGTCAGTGACATGGATGCGCAGCAGTGCTGCAGAATCTGCAGATGATCAACGCATTATGTTAGTCTGTATGAATGTATTCTATCAGGATGGGAACAGAGGGTAAAGAAGATCATTGGCAGCTGGAGAGTTTTACGGCTTTGGTTGACATCATTTGGATAAAAGAAGAAAAAACGGTCGGTTCAGGAAAAAGAGGTTTACAGAACGGTTCAAGTGTCTGATAATTACTTGCTTAGCATGTGTGTATTCCGTACAGAAATTGACTCTATTGAGATATGTGCTCTATGTACCTGGAACATTTTAATTTAAATAAACCTCCGTTTTCCGAAGAGCCGAATCTAGATGTCTTCTTTCCGAAAGCAGGCAGGGAAGATGTCATTAATGCCCTGTGTGCAGACGTTGCCGCTGGTAAGCCTTTGATTAAGGTTATCGGCAGTGAAGGTTCGGGCAAGACTCTATTGTGTAGGCGCCTGCTCGTCCAGCTCGACGATGGCAAATTTGACAAGGTCTATATAGACAACCCGGTTGGTTCGTTTGACGATCTGCTCCATCTTGTCTGTCTTGATCTCGGCATGGATCCTGCTACAGTACCCGACCGGGACATGCTCTCTGAATTGCGCAGTCTCCTTGCTGAGAAAAAAGAGCTTGGCAAAGAAGTCGTGCTGGTTGTGGATGAGGCTGAAAAATTATTTCTGGCCGCCCTTGAACGTCTGATGAGGGCACTTTGTGATGCAGGGGATACCCACCTGCTGCATGTTGTGCTGGTCGGGCGCCCTTCGCTTGAGGCGAATCTTGAGCAGTTGACCTTTTACTGCTCTGATGTTGACATTAAATCCGGATATACTCTGCAGCTGCTTACAGAAGAGGAAACCGCCGGCTATTTAAATTTTCGTCTCATGGATGCCGGACTGCCCCGGGATAGCCGCGAAGAGATTTTTACCGATGGGGCCGTGCAGAAGATTTTTGAATCCGCCCATGGAAATATCCGCCTGGTTAATATTCTGGCTGAAGAAGCCCTGCAGGCCTCCTGTACGGATAAATCATTTCTAGTCCTCCTTGACCATGTTGACGAGCAGTGCGCGGTGGTACCCGGTAAGGGTATTGGGCGAGTTGTTCCGCCTGCGCTTGTTGGGAAAAAAATAATCTACATTGCAGGCGGGCTGCTTGCTGCTGTTCTGCTGTTTTTTCTGTTTGCCGGTGGCGGGGATAAGGAGTTGGAGGGTATTGTATCCATACCGGGTCAGCATGTTGAAACCATGTCGCCGCCGGAGAGCCGGGAACTTATACCAGAGCAGATTGAACAGCCTCAAGCTTCTGCATCGGTTCCGGGCATAGAATCGCCGTCTGCAGCAGTTGAAGAAGTGCAATCGCTGCAGGAGCAGGAGCCATCTGTGGCAGAGACTCCCGAGCCTGTTGAACTCTTTCCGGACAAGGTTAAAGTCGCGCCGGCAGAAAGTCAGGCTGCGGAAGAATCAACGGCTAGTCCTGAAATCGAGACACCGGAGCCGGTTAAGCCAGTGACTGCAGTCACTGTAGAAACAGGCAACCGTAACGGTGAACAGTTGTTTCGGGAACGGATCAGGGCCAGCGCCAAGTGGCTGGCCAGCGCCTATCATAACCGCTATACTGTCCAGTTGATGATGCTGGCCTCGGAGCAGGCCGGTCCTAATTTAAAAAAGATGTTTGTTCAGGATGATTATTTTGCCATTAAAGACAATCTCTATATCCTGACCAAAAAAACATCTCCACCCACCCTGTTTGTCTTCTACGGGACCTATGATTCCATGGAACAGGCCCGCCAGGCCCGCAACAACATGCCGTTGTTTTTGCGCAAGCATCATCCCTATGCCCTGTCCATCAACGATGCCATGAAAAAAACCGAAGATTAGATTTTTTCTCGGTTTTCTTGGTACAACACATAAAAAGGGGTAACTTCAGCAAGAAGTTACCCCTTTTTATGTGTATTGGTGGAGGTAAGCGGGATCGAACCGCTGACCTCTTGAATGCCATTCAAGCGCTCTCCCAGCT
>CAZQKF010000412.1:0-2862 GCA_964593645.1 uncultured Desulfobulbus sp. | reverse complement strand
ATACAGGTTGCCTGGAGCATGAGCCATTTATCCACAACCAGCGGATCGTGCTGCCATTTGCTGTAAAAATCCGCAAGCAGTTCATCACCGGCTGTGCGGTCACCATTGACGACTGCGGCCAGGGCTGCGGACACATCGGTCATGTTATCGGCTGTCTTGTACTGCTCAATGCCCAGCGCAAGTACATTTTCGCCAATGCTTTCGCCCGGTTCCGGTGTGAGCAGATAGGCAAGACAGCAGTTGCGCAGAACCCTGCGGCCAGCCTCGTCTGCAGAGTAATAATACGCATCCTCTGTACCAATAGTGTAATAGTTTTCAAAAAAGTTATCACGATGTTCACTACTGAGCTGGTAGCGGAATGCCTGGCGAGTCAGGAACACGGCATCGGGATCAATCACCTCCAGCTGCTGTGAAATCCAGGTCTCTGAAGGCAGGACAAGGGCTGCAGCGAGAAAGGCGGGATCTGTCTGCTCATCACAGACGATCGCGTCAAAAGCTTGGTGAAAGAGCTGCGGTACCTGCGCCTGTTGTCCCTGCTGTACTGACTTGATTCCGTCAAGCAGATACTTTAGTCCCAACTGCTGGCCGGCATCCCAGCGATTAAACGAATCCGCGTCATGGGCCATGAGAAAAGCCAATTCCTCATCACTGAGATCTGATGTTATCTTGACCGGGGCGGAAAAGTTCCGTAGCAGCGAGAGCACTGGTTTTTCCTGCACCTCACTGAAACAAAATTCCTGTTGTTCATCCTTGAGTATGCATACAGGCTGAGCCGGTTCCATATCCCGTCCCTTCTGATCCAGTAAGCCAATAACAACAGGCATGAAAAACGGTTTTTTCTCCTCCTGGCCCGGCGTTGGGAAACAGGACTGGCGTATGACCAGGCAATATTTTTGCGTCTTTTCATCATACATCTGGGTAACGGCAAGCTCGGGTGTTCCAGCCTGGCTGTACCAGCGCTTGAACTGTGTGAGATCAGCACTATTTGCATCTGCCATGGCCGCTACGAAATCATCACAGGTCACTGCCTGGCCGTCGTGCCGCTCAAAATAGAGATCCATGCCTTTACGAAATCCGTCCGCTCCAAGCAGAGTATGGATCATCCGGATAACCTCGGCCCCTTTGTTGTACACAGTCAAGGTGTAAAAATTATTGATCTCAACAAAGGAGGCAGGCCGTACCGGATGGGCCATGGGGCCGGAGTCCTCACGAAACTGAAAACTGCGCATCACATTGACATCGTGGATACGTTTGACCGCCCTTGACCCCATGTCTGCGGAAAATTCCTGGTCACGAAAAACGGTCAACCCCTCTTTTAAGCTAAGCTGAAACCAGTCCCGGCAGGTGATCCGGTTGCCGGTCCAGTTATGAAAGTATTCATGGGCGATCACCCCTTCAATACCCTCGTAGTCGGCATCTGTGGCGGTCTCAGGCTGGGCCAGCACATACTTGGAGTTAAAGACATTAAGTCCTTTATTCTCCATTGCGCCCATGTTGAAATCATCCACAGCCACAATCATGTAGGTGTCCAGGTCGTATTCCCGGCCAAATGTCTCTTCATCCCAGCGCATGGCCTTTTTGAGCGACTCCATGGCATGGTCGCATTTTTCACTGTTCCGCTCCTCCACAAAGATATGCAGGGCAATCTCACGGCCGGACATGGTAATAAAGGTGTCTTCAATCCGGACAAGATCACCAGCAACCAGAGCAAAGAGATAACTGGGCTTGGGAAAGGGATCATGCCAGGTGGCAAAGCGGCGGCCGTCGTCCAGATCACCCTGCTCCACCAGGTTGCCGTTGGACAGCATGACCGGACAGGCAGCTGGATCTGCAATCACAGTGGTGGTGAACACGGCCATGACGTCGGGCCGATCCGGATAGCAGGTGATGCGGCGAAATCCTTCAGCCTCACACTGGGTGCAGTAATTACCCGATGACCTGTACAGTCCTTCAAGGGCAGTATTGGCTTCCGGGGCAATAACGGTTTGCACCTCCAGTTCAAATTGATCCGGCACCTCTTCCACACAAAGGATGCTGCCGTCATAGGAAAATTCAGTTTCGGAAAGTTCGCGGCCATCCAGCCTGACGCCGGCGAGTTCCAGATGTTCTCCATTGAGCATAAGCGGGGCCGATGAATCAGCAACTGCTGGATTACGTTGCAAAGTCAACCTGGATGTCACCCGGGTCTGCTGCGGATCCAGCTCCACCTGCAGGTGAACGGTGGAAAGTGTAAAAGGGTATAGGGTGTAATCTTTGAGATATATAGTCTTCATAACGTATGGATCATAGGTGTAAAGGGCACGGTTCAAGGCCTGAAGTCCAATTTCAGAACAACCCGGCAGTATTGAACCCATTGCGATACTATTCTCTTCTTGCTAATAACTAGCAGATCATTGTACTAATATAAGGGAAAAAAGCTCACCCATTTTTCACAAACCAGGCAAGCAGGGAACTCTCAGACCTTGAACCTTGAACCCTGAACCAGAAACCTTAAACCTTTCCTAGCCTATGTCACACGGAGCTGATTCGGTCAAATCCATCTTTTTTGCCCTGGGTGCAAACTTTTCCATTGCCGTTGCCAAACTTGCCGCAGCAATCTTTACCGGCTCCGGAGCCATGATGGCAGAGTCCATCCACTCCTTTGCCGACTGCGGCAACCAGGTGCTGCTGCTGGTCGGCATCAAAAACGCCAAACAGCCGCCCTCTTCCGAATATCCGCTGGGTTACGGCAAGGCTATTTATTTCTGGTCCTTTATCGTGGCCCTGATCCTGTTTTCCATGGGTGGTTTGTACTCCATTTACGAAGGCGTACATAAACTGCATAATCCTGAACCGATCAGCGCCCCGCTGGTGGCCATCGGC
>CAZQKF010000411.1:0-2867 GCA_964593645.1 uncultured Desulfobulbus sp. | reverse complement strand
GAGATCTTTGAAAATATTGTCAAGGCCCCTGAAAGTTACTTTCAGGCAAAATCGGTTCCTGAAAAAGTTGCCGCAGCCAATGGTATGGAAAGTGCCCTGTCCCGCCTGCTGATGCTGCAGGAAAATTACCCCAACCTCAAGGCTAATGAGTCCTTTTTAAAGCTCATGGACAGTCTGGAAGGAACGGAAAACCGAATAACAGTAGAGCGCAAACGCTATAACGACACGGTTAAAATACTCAATACCTATCGCAGAACCGTTGCCGGGAAATTCATATCAGCCTTTGCCGGGGTCGATGCAGCAGAGTATTTCAAAATTCCTGAGGTGCAGAAAGAAGCACCCGAGGTTAAATTTGACTGATCTGCTGCCGCCCCCTGAACGGATAAACACAGTGGATAAGCTTGCCGTAATCAGGTATCCTGACTTCAGCCTTGCTCTCCCCATTTTTTCATGTCGGGATATCCGGGCTGGATGTAAAGAGTTTTCCATTTGACTACTATTTTTCCTTCCTCAATATATGCAATCTTTAAAAGATACTATCCTTAAATCCCTGGAAGTGACTTCCGGCTGTACGGAACCTGCCGCCATTGCCTTTTGTGCAAGTTTTACCGGTAAGTACCTACAGGAGGCGCCAGTCAGTTTTACCCTGGCCATTGACCAGCGCACCTATAAAAACGCCTTTGCCGCCGGTATTCCCAGCGGCGGAGAGCGTCGGGGTTCTGAATGGGCATTGCTGCTTGGCTTTGTCATGGCTTGCCCTGAAAACAGGCTGTCTATTTTTGCAAGCCTTGATGGTGACGCCCTGGCAAAGGCCGACCAACTGCATTCCTCGGAATTAATCACTGTTGAACTGATTGATACCGAGGGGTTGTTGATCGATATTACAGCCAAAGGTAAAAACAACACTGTTCAGGCGCGCATCCAAGGTGGTCATACAAGGGTTAATCTGCTTAAACTCAACGATGAAGATCTGCCCCTGGATGAGGAAACTGTCAGCCAGGAACCAGTCGAGGCCTTTGACGAGGATCTCTTTGAACCGGAAAACTGGCCACCGGTAATTGACGAACTCTATGCCGATGATGAACTGCAGAAGACCATCCGCCAGGGAATTGCCTATAATATGGCAGCGGCCCTGCACGGCAAAAAATATGTGCATGCCGAAGGCGGTGGTCTGGAAAACCTGGTCATGGGGGCCATCTTTGCCAGGATGAGCGGGGATCCTATTCCGGTTATGAGCTGTGCCGGATCCGGCAACAAGGGATTAACCTGTATGGTACCCATCGTCTCCTGGGCCCGGGAGCGAACCATGGGCGAAGAAAAAGAGATCAGGGCGGTGTTGATGTCGGTGCTGCTCACCAACCTGATTACCTCCCGTTTTGGTGAAGTCTCGTCGGTCTGCGGAGCCCAGTATGCGGCAGGTGCTGGTGTTATCGGCGGAATTCTCTACCTGCAAGACAAACTTGATCTCTTTAACGGGGCCTATAATAACTTTGTGTCTGCAATCGGCGGCGGATTTTGTGACGGTGCCAAAGGCTCTTGCTCCATGCGCGGCAATGTTGCAGTGTCAGCAGCCTTTAACGCCATTACTCATGCCCAGGCAGGGTTTACGGTCTCAGGCCGGGACGGATTTTTGGGTAACAGCTTTCGCGAAACTTTGGATCATCTGGCGCGCTACAACCCACTGGTCGCCCGTTTTGAACTTGAAACTATAAAAATACTTCAGGATAAATGAAAAAATATACCTTAGCCACTCTGCGCCTTGCCGTACTTTTCAGCTTCTGTTTCTTTGCAGGCCTTTCGGCTTGGGCAGCCGCCCCGGCGGGCCAGGATAAATTTTCTCAAAGTCTGAATCAGCTCCTGGAAAACGCCCCCACTCAACAGTTGGGATTTACCAATATTCAAGCTGATTTTTCGACGGTTGACCGCGTTCTGCTCAGCATGTACCTGACCAATAATGTGCAGCCCTATTGGATAACTGCCCAAGGACCTACTCAGAAAGCAGCATCTCTGCTCTCTGAGTTGAACATGGCTGCGTCAGAGGGTTTGAATCCTGATGAATATCAGCTTAAAAAAATTCACAGCCTCTGGCAGAGCAAAGACCCTGACGACCTTGCCACTCTTGAGGTCATGCTTACCCTGGCCATGGGCTCATACGTTGCAGATATGCGTGAAGGTCGTGCCATTACCTGTAAACTCGACCCCGAACTGTTTGCCGCTGCCCGCGACCATAAAGTCGATATCATTGAAATCATTCATCAGGCATTGGCTGCCCCGGATCTTATCCAGTTTTTAAGGCGTCAGTCACCGCAGCATCAAGGGTATCAATCACTGAAAAAAGTTCTGGCCCGCTACAAAGAATTTGAAGCACAGGGAGGATGGCCGAACATCCCGGCCGGCAAAGTGCTCAAACCCGGCATGGAGGACAGCCGGCTTCATCTGTTTGCCCAGCGCCTGACTATTACCGGCGATCTGGCCCAGCCACTTTCTCAGACAAAAACCTACGGACCAGAGCTCATTGCAGCTGTTAAACATTTCCAGAAACGCTATAATCTGGAACAGGATGGAGTTATCGGCAAGGCCACTCTGGCGGCTCTTAACATCCCGGTGCAGGATCATATCCGTCGAATCATTATCAATATGGAACGTTGGCGCTGGCTGCCCCACAACCTTGGCGGCCAACGGTTACTGGTCAATATTGCCGGCTTCTATCTTGCCGGAACCCAAGATGAACAGCTGGAAATCGTGATGCCGGTCATTGTCGGCAAGCAGCACCATGAAACCCCGGTATTCACCCATACCATGCGCTATATCGAAATCAACCCGTTCTGGAATATTCCCAACTCCATTGCCGAAAACGAGATGGATCC